>CAZXGW010000046.1:4867-7494 GCA_964640355.1 uncultured Enterobacteriaceae bacterium | reverse complement strand
GTGTGTCTCGTAGAACACCCTTTCTCCTCCTGGCCGGAGCACAAGTAAAGGGGTCAGAGCCCTTTTCAGGGAAAAGGGCTCTGACCCCTTTATGAAGTCCGACGCCGGCCTCCCTGCCGGCAACAGTCGGCTTAAAGCCTGACCCCCGTGATGATCGCAACGGCCTGAAGAAGGGGCAGGCGGCTTTTTTGCTGAGTAAAAAAGCCGCCTGCCCCCTTCTCCCACCAGTGACTAAACTTCGTTTGCCTTTCAGAAAAACAACTTGGCGGCCTGCTTAACCGTCTGCCAGATCCCCCAGCCGAGGGGGACGCCGACCGCGGTCCAGGCCAGGGCCACCCAGATCCAGCTTCCGGGATCGGGATGCTCCGAATTCACCTGTCTGTCGTGCTGTTCGCCCATACCAATGGCCCTCAGTTCCGGGTGCCGGCATTGCGCGCGGCTTCATGGGCCGCCCGCCGCTCCGCCTCGAGTTCGGCCTCGGTCATGTAATACCGGTCGGCCACCGGCTTGATGAGAAAGTTGCAGATAAACCCCACAAGCAGCAGGCCGGCGAGGATGTACATGGTGATGTTATAGGCCTGGTCATTGGGCACGCCGCGGTCGATCTGGAATTCCCGGATGTAATTGACCAGCACCGGGCCGAGGATCCCGGCGGTGGACCAGGCGGTGAGCAGGCGGCCGTGAATGGCGCCGACGAACTGGGTGCCGAACACGTCCGCCAGATACGCCGGGATCGTGGCAAAACCGCCGCCGTACATGGTCAGGATGATGCAGAAGATCGCGACAAACAACGCGATGCTGCCGATCTGGCCGGCAAACGGCGCCGAGGCATAGAGCGCCATGCCGAGCGTGAAGAAAGTGTAGTAGGTCAGCTTGCGGCCGATGTAGTCGGAGAGCGAGGCCCAGAAGATCCGGCCAAGGATGTTGAACAGGCTGATCAGGCCGGTGAAGCCGGCGGCGATCGTGGCCACCCGCAACCGCTGATCCTCGGCAAGCTGCGTGAATGTCAGATCGACGTCGATGAGCCTGCCGCCGAAGACCTCCTGCAGCATCGGCGAGGCCATGCCGATCACGCCGATGCCGGCGCTGACGTTCATGCACAGGACGCCCCATATCAGCCAGAATTGCGGGGTATTCGGCGCCTTGTACAGGTGCACGTGATGCGCCGTGATCATGGTCTTGCGCTCCGACGGCGGCGTCCAGCCCGCCGGCTGCCACCCGGTCGGCGGCACCCGGTAGCCGAACGCCCCGCACATCATGGCGATGAAATAGATGAAGCCCATGGTCACAAAGGTCTCCCATACGCCCACCGAGGTCTCGGTCGCATAGAACTTCATGAGGAGATCGCCCAGCGGCGCGCCGATCATGGCGCCGCCGCCGAACCCCATGATCGCCAATCCCGTGGCCATGCCGCGCTTGTCCGGAAACCACTTGATGAGCGTGGATACCGGCGAGATGTAACCGAGGCCCAGGCCGATGCCGCCGATGACGCCGGAACCGAGCCACAACAGGCGGATCTCGTGTATATAGACCCCGAGCGCCGAGATCAGAAATCCCCCGCCCCAGCAGCAGGCGGCGACAAAACCGGCCTTGCGCGGGCCTTCCCGCTCGAGCCAGTGGCCGAACACCGCCGCGGCGCAACCGAGGTACACGAAAAACAGCGTGTACATCCAGTTCAGGGTGCTGATCTTCCAGTCGCATTCAGCGGCGATGATCTGGTCGAACCAGTTGAGGTCTGCCGGGCACGTTACATGTTCGGTGATACCGATGGCGCGGTTCAGCGGCAGCCAGAACACGCTGAAGCCGTACGCCATGCCGATACAGAGGTGGATCGCCAGGGCACACGGCGGTACCAGCCAGCGGTTATAGTCGGGTTTCGCGATCGTCCGTTCTTTTTCTAACAGCCCTCACATGCGTCCCCCTCGATTGACTGAACGTTAAACCGTTCACTTACGGCGTGTTGCTTTCCTGCCCGGCAGCGGCGTGGTAGTGTTCATGTTCCGGCATGCCTATCAACGACGAATACCGACCGGCACGGAGACCTGACGATGACCGTTGCAAATATACTGATTGCCGTTCTGATCGGGTCAGTGGTCGCCCTGTTCCACGCCCTGGCCCTCCGTATCGCCACGGAACTGATGGTGCACGTCCCGGTGCGCTTCACCCGGGCGCTGGCCATTGTCCTGCTGGAATATGCCGCCGTGTTCCTGGTCTGCATCATACTGTTCTGGGCACTCGATAACCAGCCACTCACCATCCTGGCCGGCGCCTTTATTTATCTTTTTGCCGGGGCGGCCCTCATCGATCTCTGGATCACCACCCAGGACGGCGATCCGCTGGGGATGGGAAACGGCGTCCTGAACCAGGCCATCCAGATACCGATCCTGATCCCGCTGCTGATCATCGCCTGGTGGCTTTATGATCTCCTGGTGTAGGTGTAATGGATTTCGCCCACGGCGTGCGGCCTTCGACAGTGCCGGCATTTTGGCAGTATCACGACGTAAATCAAGGATTTGTGAAACTCACCCGGCGGCGGTGTGATAAAATAGACAACCAGCCGCATGACGAAACCACGAAACCGGTGATTGATGAACATATTCCCCCCGATTGATCCGGAACCGCGGGAT
>CAZXGW010000046.1:1383-4767 GCA_964640355.1 uncultured Enterobacteriaceae bacterium | reverse complement strand
ATTGATCCGGAACCGCGGGATAACCAACACGCCGCGGCAGTGACCGGCGGCCCGCTGATCGATCGCTTCGGCCGGCGCGTGACCTACGTCCGCATCTCCGTAACCGACCGCTGCGATTTCCGGTGCGTGTACTGCATGGCCGAGGAGATGACGTTTCTGCCGCGGGCGCAGCTTCTCACGCTGGAAGAACTCGCCGACATTGCCCGGGCGTTTACCGAACTCGGCGTTGACAAGATCCGGATTACGGGCGGGGAGCCGCTGATCCGGCGCAACATCATCAAGCTCTTCCAGGACATCGGCCGGTTGCCGGGCCTGCGGGAACTCGTCACGACGACCAACGGATCGCAACTGCCGCGGCTCGCCTCGCCACTGAAAGAGGCCGGCGTCAGGCGCATCAATATCAGCCTGGATTCCCTCAAGCCGGACCGGTTCCGCCGCATCACCCGGGTCGGCGATCTCAACCGGGTGCTCGCCGGGATCGATGCCGCCCTCGCCGCCGGTTTCGAGCGCATCAAGATCAACGCCGTGATCCTGAAAAACCGCAATCACGACGAGGTCATCGACCTCGTTTGCTTCGCGGCCAACCGCGGCATGGACATCAGCTTCATCGAGGAGATGCCGCTCGGCGTCATCGGCGATCACGATCGCGCCGAGGCGTATTACTCGAGCGATCAGATCCGGGACGACCTGGCGCGGAAATTCAATCTCATCGCCACCACCGAAACCACCGGCGGTCCCGCCCGCTATTACCGGATCCCGGAACTCGGTGTCCGTGTCGGCTTCATCTCCCCGCACAGTCATAATTTCTGCGCAAGCTGCAACCGCGTCCGTCTCACCTGCGAGGGGCGCCTGCTGCTGTGCCTCGGCCAGGAACACTCGGTGGACCTGCGGCGCGTGATCCGCGCCAATCCCGGCGACAGCGACAAACTCAAGCAGGCGATCCGGGACGCCATGCGGATCAAGCCCAAAGGCCACGAATTCAGCCTCGGCGCCCGGCCGGTCATCCTGCGCCACATGAACGTCACCGGAGGCTGACCGTGCCCCGGCGTCGTTACCGCCCGGAAATGACCCGGGCCGGCGTGCATCCCACCCGGCCCGCCGATGCCGTCGACGAATACCGCAACGTCCGGTCGCTGCAGATCGCGGACGAACGCCCGCTGACGATTTACCTCAACCGCTACGAGATCGTCACCCTGATGACGCTCGGCACGCAGCCGGAGCTGCTCACGCTGGGTTACCTGAAAAACCAGGATCTCGTCAAGAACCTCGAAGACATCCTTTCCGTCCAGGTGGACTGGGAAGTGAACGCCGCCGCCGTCACCACCCGCGACGACGGCGGCGACTGGCGGGAACGGCTCGGCAGCCGCACGGTCACCACGGGGTGCGGGCAGGGGACCATTTTCAGCGACATCATCGACCAGCTCGGGGACATCCGGCTCACGCCGCTGAAGTTGAAACAGTCCGACATCTATGCCCTGCTGAAAAACCTGAACGCCTATAATGACGTCTACAAGTCCGCCGGCGCCGTGCACGGCTGCGCCCTCTGCCAGGGCACGGAAATCCTGGCGTTCATGGAAGACGTCGGGCGCCACAACGCCGTGGATGCCATCGCCGGCCTGATGTGGCTGGAAGGCATCGACGGCCGTGACAAGCTGTTTTATACGACCGGCCGGCTGACCTCGGAAATGGTGATCAAGGTGGCGCAGATGGGCATCCCCGCCCTGCTCTCGCGCTCCGGGATCACGCGGATGGGGCTTACGCTGGCGCAGGAAGTCGGCGTGACGATGTTCTCACGCGCCCAGGGCAAGCACTTCCTGATCTATAACGGCGCGGAACACGTTGAATTCGACTGCAAACTGCCGCCCAAGCTCGCCGTTGCCCACGTGAAATCGTGAACGCCCTTGCGATCGGTGAGGGGGGCACATCTCACTCCAGTGCGATTTTCCCCTTGATGGTCGTATTGAGGCCGATGGTCTTGATCTCCAGCGTCATTTTCGCCTGAAGTTTTTCCTTTCCTTTCAGTGTCCCGGAATCCATTGCCCTGGTCACCGCCTTTTCAATTTCCCGCTGGGAGGTGATACCCACCTTTTTCAGATATTTCCGCAGTTCCATGTTGAACGTATCTTCATTCATCGTGCCACCTCCCGGTCAGTGTTCACACGGCAGAAACGGATGGAAACGGGCCATTGCGCGGCTTGATAACGCCTGGTGCATCCTTCAATATTGAAAGCCCTATGGAAACTATAGCCGTTGCCCAGGACAATTTCACCGGCCTGGTGCTGGCCGGCGGCGAGGCCCGGCGCATGGGGGGAAAGGACAAGGGCCTCATACGGCTGGCCGGCCGGCCGATGGTGCAGTACGTCCTGGAGTCGCTTTCAAGGCAGGTCGGACACGTGATCGTCAGCGCCAACCGCCATCGGCAAGACTATGCCCGTTTTGGCTATCCCGTCATCGCCGACGACTCCCAGGGGTTTTGCGGCCCGCTGGCCGGCATGGCCAGCGGCCTGAAAGCCGCACAGACGCCGTTCCTGGTCACCGTTCCGTGCGATTCTCCGTTTGTGCCGGATGACCTGGTACAACGTCTTTACGCCGGGCTGCTGCAGGCCGATGCCGAGATTAGCGTGGCCCATGACGGCGATCGGATGCACCCCGTGTTTGCACTTATGAAAACAACCCTGCGTGATTCTATCGTCGCCTTCCTGGAAAACGGTGATCGGAAAATCGACAAGTGGTTTATGCAGCATAAACTGGCGATCACCAACTTTTCCGACAAGCCGGAGACGTTCATGAACATCAACACCCCGGATGACCTCGCACTGATCGAAGCCAGGCTGGTAGAGAAAATCTGATGAGGCAGCGCCCGCCGGTGCCGGTTCTCGGTTTCGCCGCCTACAGCGGCACGGGTAAAACCACGCTGCTCGTCAGGCTGCTGCCGCTGTTATCGTCCCGGCAGATCCGCGTCGGCGTGATCAAGCACGCGCATCACACCTTCGAGATCGATCACAAGGGCAAGGACAGTTACGAGTTGCGCAAGGCCGGCGCCCGGCAGATGCTGATCGGCTCGGAGCGGCGCTGGGCGATGGTCGTGGAATCGGAGGAAGGCCGCAAAACCACGTTGCATGATTTCATCGAGCGCCTTGAGCTGGAGGATCTCGACCTGGTGCTGGTCGAAGGCTTCAAGCCCGAGAAGATCCCGAAGATTGAAATTTTCAGGCCGGCGCTGGGAAAAACGCCGTTCTACCCCAAAGACAGGTCTATCATTGCCGTGGCCACTGATGGTGAACTGCCGGTCACTACGACCCTGCCGGTGCTGGATCTCAACAACCCCGAGCAGGTGGCGGAATTCATCATCGAACGATTCATCAGCCCCGGCAGCCGAATCGC
>CAZXGW010000046.1:0-1283 GCA_964640355.1 uncultured Enterobacteriaceae bacterium | reverse complement strand
GACCCCTTTATCGGCGTTTTCAATGCCGTATTGGCAAGCAGCGCCATTTTGAGATAGGTTCTGTATATGACCGACACCGTGCTGAAACACGCGAGCTGCCTGGACGATTATGATCCGGCCTCCCTGCCCGCCGGCGTCGCCCTGCAAAAAATCCTCGGCGCCCTGACGCCGCTGGCGGACACCGAACGGGTCAACCTCCGCGAGGCGCTGAACTGCGTCCTCGCCGAGGACATCGTTTCGGCGATCAATGTCCCTTCCGGCACCAATTCCGCCATGGACGGTTACGCCCTGTCCAGCGCCGACATCCCGGCGCAGGGCGCTCGCGAGTTGAAGCTCGCCGGTTCGGCATTTGCCGGCCGGCCTTACCGCGGGAACCTGTCTCCCGGCGAATGCATCCGCATCATGACCGGAGCGATCCTGCCGGCTGGCGCCGATACCGTGGTCATGCAGGAGCAGGTGGAACTCGCCGGCGACATGATCAGGATTGATTCCACAATAGAGGCCGGGGCGAACGTCCGCCAGGCGGGAGAAGACATCGCCGCAGGCGACAAGGTGCTCGTCCGGGGCCATCGCCTGACGCCGGCGGACATCGGCCTGATCGCATCCCTCGGCATTGGCGAGGTGGCTGTCACCCGCCGGTTGCGGGTGGCTTTCTTTTCCACGGGCGATGAACTGCGTTCCGTCGGCGAAACGCTCACCGACGGCGAGATCTACGACAGCAACCGCTACACGCTGTACGGCATGCTGGCACGGCTCGGCACCGGGATCATCGACATGGGCGTCATCCGCGATGACCGCGAGGCCCTGGAGAACGGTTTCCGGGAAGCGGAAGCGCGTGCCGACGTCCTGATCACCTCCGGGGGCGTCTCGGTCGGCGAAGCCGACTACGTCAAGGAAATCCTCGAGAACGTCGGCACGATCAATTTCTGGAAGGTCGCCATGAAACCCGGCCGGCCGCTGGCCTTCGGCAGGATCGGCGAGACCTGGTTTTTCGGCCTCCCCGGCAACCCGGTGTCCGTGATGGTGACGTTTTACCAGTTTGTCCAGCCCGCATTGCGTTACCTGATGGGTGAGCCCTGGAACGATCAGACCACCTTCAGGGTGCCCTGCCGTTCGCGGCTGCGAAAACGGCCGGGGCGCGTGGAATACCAGCGCGGCCTCCTGGAACGCGATGCCACGGGGCAGCTGGTCGTCACCAAAACCGGCGCCCAGGGCTCCGGGATACTGCGCTCCATGGCGCAGGCCAACTGCTTTATCATCCTGCCCGAAGACAGCGGCAACGT
>CAZXGW010000045.1:6821-10115 GCA_964640355.1 uncultured Enterobacteriaceae bacterium | reverse complement strand
CCCAGCTGGGCGGCAATGTCCGCAAACAGGTTATCAGTCGATTTTTCCGTTTCCTTTTTGGCAAGATCGGCCCGTTCCTTTATGCGCCTGATGTGATCCGTGTGCGCGACGACCTTGTCCGTTTTCTTGGCCTGCTTCTCGTACTCCGCCACGAACGTTGACAGATCCGCCTCCACCTGCTTGCGCAATTTTTCCTCTTCCGCCCTGCGTCTTGACAATTCCTGTTCATTCATCACCCTGACGGCTTCTATCTTTTCTTCGGTCTTTTGTGCATTCGCCAGGTTCTTGTTTGCCTGCTCAAGCTTGGCTTCCGCTGCCCGCATCTCCTTCTCCATAGCCATCCTCGAGACGTGATCCTGTGATCTGACCGCCTGTTTCTGCATCTCCCTGAGCTTCCTCGCATCCTCCTCGGCGGCTTTCCGGGCCTGCTCCGCCGCCTCCCGGGCCTTCTGGCTTTCCTTCAGGGTCTCCTGTATCTTTTTTGCTTCTTCCTCGAGCTTCCTTTGTTCCTCGAGAAGTTTCTCCCTTTCCGCGGCGCGTTCCCTGTCAGATTCCTTCTTGTATTCCGCGATAATCTTTTTCGCTTCCTCTTCGGCCGCCTTGCGCGCAGCATCCGCGGCAATCTTCTCGCGCCTGGCGTGTTCCAGTTCTTCATTCGTCCGGGCGATCTCTTCAGCCAGTTTTCTGCGTTCCTGCTCGAGTTTTTCCCTGGCCCTCGCCTGAATCTCTTTTTCCATGATTTCCTGCTCAGCCCGTTTTTTCTCCGCTTCCTCTTCGATCCGGCGGCGTGATTCTTCCATCTGTTTTTTCAGTTTGTCAGCATCACCCATTTTCTTCCTGATTTCTTCGGATTCCCTCTCGAGCTTTTCCCGCTCCTTTTTTATCTGTTCTTCCGCCTCTTTCCTGAGACGCTGCAGTTTTTCCATTTCCCTGGTGTTCTGGGTATACACGGCTTCGAGTTTTTTCTTTTCCTCCGCCAGCCTTTTATCCGCCTCTTCCTTCATTTTTTTTATCCTTGCCTCCTCCTCCCGGCGAATCTTTTCCGCCTCTATTGCCACCGCCTTTTTGTACGCTTCAAGCTTCTTCCTTTCTTCCTCCAGCCGGGACAATTCAGCCTGTTCCTCTTTCCTTGCCTCCCTTCCCTCCGATCGCTTTCTTGCTTCCTCGATTTCAATATCAGTCCTGGCAAGTTCAGTCTCGATGACTGATGCACGGATATCAGGCGTCAATTCCGGTTCAGCCTTCTCCTCAACCTCTTCTTTGACGGCAGGTAGCGCAGCTACTGATCCCGTTACCTTGCCTGCTTCCGGAACCGATGAAAGCCCCCCTTCGAGGTAGAACACCTGGAAGCCGCGCTCCATCAGGAGAAAAGCCGCGGCCGAACTGCGTCCACCGGTGTCGCAATACGCTATGTATTTCCGGTCATTCTTTAGGCTGTCCATCTGCGTGCGCAGCACGTTTAGCGGAATGTTGATGCTGCCTTCAATTTTCGACCCCGCGTGTTCATTCTCGAACCGTACATCCAGCCATAACGCGCCGTCCAGAACCATTTTCTGTGCTTCGCCGTACGATACGGCATTGAGCGCCGGTTTTTTGATCAGGTTGATGAAATCTTCCTTGCTGAGTTGCATCAACACGCCGTCTGTCAACATGGCAACCGTTGCATTGCGCTTTGCATTGGTGAGCAGGGCTTCCTCTCCGACACAATCGCCTGCTCGAAGTACCGCGAGCTTAACGGGTTTGGCGCCGGGAGAGGGGGTCCGGGAAACCTCGCAGCGCCCTTCCTGGATGATGTAATAGTGTTCGCCCGCTTCACCCTGCCTGATGACCGTGTCGCCCGCCTTGAATTCGACCGGCTCGAGCAGTGCAAACAACTTGTGGATGTTCGCCGTGGGCAGGCGGCTGTACAATTCCGATTGCAGCATTTTTGTCATCCAGTCTCCCGACTCTTCCTCGCCAATGCCGCTGACATCCACGGATTCACTGTCAGGAGTTTCCCCTGACTTGTCCTCCTGCTCCAGCACCATCAACCGGTCCAGCGCGGACCTGTTCAATTGCAGGACGGTGATATCGGTCTTTGCCTTCGCAGAGAACTGGCGGGGTTGCAGTCTCGCCAGCGCGTAGCGGGCGCTGTCCGTACCGCTTGAAATCACGCTCTTGACCTGCTTGTCCGCGATTAACTCGATCTGGCCTTCGAGCAGATAAAACGAGAAATCGTCCCTGTCGCCCTCCTTGAAGACAAAGTCTTTCTTCTTGTACCTGTTGATGACCGCCATCTGGATGACGTCATTCTGGAGGGTGGACGGCAGATCCTCGATTGGCACAAGGCGCCTGATCAGTTCACAATATTGTTCTTTATCTTCCGTCATAACCTTATTATCACCAGCGTGCGGAAAGACAACAACAGACTGCGCGTTTTGTTTTGGTAACGGCCTGGAGACAGTCAATTATATAACCAGGAATCAGGATAACATACCTGCGGAGCCGGACATGCCCGGCAAATCATTGCCACACGATCTGCTGCAAATTCTTGCGGAAGCCGCAAGCCAGGTCAGCCTCCTCGTGCTGCTGACCGGCCTGCTGGGCCTCCTGCTCTTTCTTCTTGCCTTCAGACGGTTCCGCCAGCGCCGCCTCCTGGCGGGGGGCGTGTGTGCCCTGTCCGGTACCGCGCTGGTACTCGGAGGGGTAGTGTTTCTCGCGGTGTCCCTTAACATTCATACTTATCAAAGACTTACATACGAACAGCCCATTGCCGAGCTGGAATTCAGGCAACAGGCGCCCCGTCATTTCGAGGCCATCCTGACGGTTTCCGGGGATGCGGGAGTGAAACACTATCAACTTCTGGGCGATGAATGGCAACTGGATGCACGCATACTCCGTTGGTCGCCTCCCCTGCAATTGCTGGGACTGAACTCACGCTACCGGTTGGAGCGATTGAGCGGGCGATACCTTGATGAGGCAATGGAACGCACTCAGCCGCGAACGGTATATACCCTCGCAACGAATGCCGGGCTGGATATCTGGTCCCTTGCCAGGGACTACCAGGCATGGCTGCCATGGATCGATGCGTATTACGGCAGCGCCACGTATCTGCCGATGCGGGATGGCGCCCGTTTTACCGTCAGCATTACCCCCTATGGCCTGATTGCCAGGGCGGGCAATATCCGGGGGGAAGAGGCCGTATACCAATGGCGATAGGGGCATCCGCCGTCAAATTAGAATGTGTCTATTTTTGAGGATCGCGACATTACTGTTTTGCGTCACGGGGCTTTACCCGGCGATGTGCCACGCCGG
>CAZXGW010000045.1:3013-6721 GCA_964640355.1 uncultured Enterobacteriaceae bacterium | reverse complement strand
GGCCGACCCTCGGGCCGGGATCAGGATACTGAAACAGACGCCGGTGCCGTCTGAAAGGTTGCGGGCCCGTACCGACCCCCCGTGATATTCCGCGATCATCCTCGCGATATAAAGGCCGAGGCCGAGATGGGGTTCCCTGTTCCCGGCCTTGCGACGTACCGTCACCATCGAAGTGAACAACTGGCTTTCCATCTCCGCCGGAAGCCCCGGCCCGCGATTGATGACGTCGATCTGCATGGCATCCGGTGTGTGCGACAGCGCCAGCCTGACGGGCTGCCCCTTTTCTGAAAAATCAACGGCATTGGCCACGATTTTGTCCAGCATCTGGATAAACAGATCCGGTGATATCCTCGCCGTCATCCGTTCCGGCGGCGTTTCGAGCTCGATGTTTGCTCCGGGGTAGGCGAGCCGGTAGTTTTCCGTACAGTGGGCCAGCAAGCTGCCCAGATCCACCTCCTCCCTATCAGCCGACTGCAGGGCGTGTTCCAGCCTTGCCGCCTCGCTCAGTCGCGTCACAAGGAGATTCAGCCGCTGCATGCCCTCGCGCGCCCTTTCAAGATATTTCTCCTCGCCGCCTTTTGCCAATGACTGCAGGTTGTCAAGCGAGGACTGGACAACGGCCATGGGCGTGCGAAGTTCATGGGACAGCTTTCCCGCCAGGCCTTCCAGGTAATTATTGTACTGTTTCAGCCGTTCCAGCATCGCCGAGTAATTCCGCGACAGCTCGCCGATTTCATCGCCCGATGCGCTGGCGGACAGGGAGCCGGTGACCCGTCCATATTCGTCGATGGCCCTTGCCGCTTCCGTACTCAGGCGGCGCAGCCTGACCGAGAGTCGCGTGGCAAAAAGCACCAGCAGCAGGGTGACTGCCAGAAGAACCACCAGGGTCTTGTTAAAGAGACTGGCAAGGGCATGCCGCTGAAGCATCTGGATGCTGTTGGTCGTTTCTTCCACGACGACCGCGCCCCTGACCTCGTCAGTTATCCATACCGGCGTTGCCGCGGAAACGATCACCGCCTTCCGGTCGGGTGTCTGCCGCCAGCGCGCGCCAGTTTCACCGTTGAGCGCGGCCACCACCTCATTTCCCTGCAGCCTGGAAGCGCCGGCAAGATCATCCTGGAAACGCTCGGATACCGGCGGAAGCAGGATGGTGTAGAAAATATTCAGGGGGTGCTGACTCAAATCGCGGCGCAGGCTTCCGCTGCTTGCGAGTACCCGCCCCTGTTGATCGAGCACCCAGATCCTCCTGGCCGGCGCCATGT
The DNA here is from genome assembly GCA_964640355.1 of uncultured Enterobacteriaceae bacterium. Lineage (GTDB taxonomy): Bacteria > Pseudomonadota > Gammaproteobacteria > Eutrophobiales > Eutrophobiaceae > CAZXGW01. The sequence goes on along the minus strand of CAZXGW010000045.1, from coordinate 5,459 downwards.
CAAGTCTCCTGATAATCTGGCCAATCTGGCGGGAAGGTCTCAGCAGCCTCCCCGGCCGATCGATGGTTGCCGGACCCGCGGTACCGGCTGATTGCTTCAGGGCCCTCTCTGACTCGTCGTCCACGTCCCCCACGATGAAGCCCAGGCGTTCTTCCAGCAGGGACAGCGGGATGGAAAGCTCAAGATTAAAGCCCTCCGGCGTCTCCTGCCATTCCGCGGCGATATTTGTCACGTAGCGCACGTATTCCCGCTCCTCCCACTCGTCAACGATTTTCTCGATCCTGAAGGGATTGAACCTCCCCGGCGCGGAAGGTGAAAAATAATATTTCTGTTTTACGCCGTAATTGTCGCCGATGACGAGTGCCACGTGATCGCTATCGACGATGTCCTCGCCGGTGGGCTGGTGATAGGTCACCTCGTCATCATGAACCTGCAACAGCGCATAAAGGTATTGATCCAGTTGCCCGAGTATCAACTTGAAGGAAAGGGGTAAGGCCCGGCTGTCCACCCGCATGGCGGGGTCCGGTCGGTAGGTATCCGACCAGTCAAGGTAGTTGATCCAGTCATCGGTATAGCCGTCCACCTGTATCGGATACTCCAGGTTATGAATAAACAGGGCGGGTCCCGGCGCCGATCCGGTGTAGGGAAACAACTGGTAACTATCGTGCAGCGGCCCGGCGACCGCGCGCGCGGCATCGACCAGGGATGCCTCGAGGCTGCTGCGCAGGTGGCGCTCCAGCTCGCGCATGTATTCATAGCCGACGTACGGAATGCTGAGGATCGCGACCGACAGCAGTAACAGCTTGCCGCGGATACCGAACCTGATTCGCCGCTGGCCCGAAGTCATGGACTGGCCGATCAACGCATGGTCCAGCGATAGCCCATGCCGTACATGGTCTCAATACAGTCGAAATCCGGATCCGCCTCCCTGAATTTCCTGCGTATCCGCTTGATATGGGAGGTCACCGTGCCCTCATCGACAAAGATGCTCGCTTCGCTCATCAACTGGCTCCGGTTCTTGACATGGCCCGGGATGCGCGCGAGCGAATGGACAACCCAGAATTCAGTGAGAGTCAGGTCCACTTTTTTTCCCTTCCATTCCACGAGCAGGCAATCCTTGTCTATCACCAATTCTCCATGCCGTAGTCTCGAGGCCGCATCAACGGGCATCTGCAACGCTTCCACCCTCCTGAACAGGGCGGCGATACGGGCAAGCAGCTGCGGCAGGGTGATGTCCTTGGTCAGGTAATCATCCGCGCCGAGGCGGAGACCCGAAACGGCATCGAGATCGGAGTCGCGCGCGGTGAGGAAAATGATGGGCAGCACGGGGGACAGGCTGCGCAATTCCCGGCACAAATCAAAGCCCCCTTCCGCCTCGTCTCCCAGCCCGATATCGATCAGGACCAGGTCGGGCAGGCGGTGCCTGAACCTGGCGATGGCGTCATGCCGGCTGGCATAACTGCTGACCTCGTAGCCCTGCCTGCGGAACGCATCGGTGTAATTCTCGCGGATCGCGGGTTCATCCTCGACCAGTGCAATATGCTTTCCCATTAACCGACCTCAACCGGTGTGCCCGTTTACTGTATACCAATTCCGCCCGGCCAGGGCCCTCCCCGCCTGAATTTCCATTTTTCTGCCATATTTCATCCCCGCCTTTCCCTGTTTTCCGCACACCCCGGACATGGTTCTCCGCTTTAATTAGTACGTGCCTCAAAATCCGTTTCCCCTTCCCTGGCAGGAGGGGGTAAAGAGGAATGGGATATTCTCACATGATAACGTTCACACCCACTCCAACCCTCCCCCTCAAGGGGAAGGGATGTCAGATTGAATGTTGAGCGGTTGCGATGACAACTCAGGATCAGCAAAGAATGACCGCGGGCAACCCGATGTCCATACTGATCGGCACCCTGCAGTGCATTGCTGCCGGCGTTGCCGGCGGCGTCCTGGTTGCGATCCTGTTGTGCCTCGTCGTGCTGCTGCTTTCTGGCGGCACCGGGGCGGCGGATGGCACATCGGCAACCGGCGCCGCCTGTTTACCCCGATCACAGCTGGACGTAACGATTAATCGCCGCTCACAACAGTGCGATACTCCCACGAATAAAGTTTTCCGTACCGTCAACAATGACCCTCCCCCTCAGCGGCTTGTGGCCGGCAGGACCATGCGCCTGCAGCCACTCCAGGGCACATCCCGCACACTCCCCCCTGAGGCGGCTCGGGCCTTAACACCCCCCAGGGACAAGGAGGTGAAGTCATGACCTGAGGGCTGGCACCTGGCCCGCCAGACGCCTGACCGTGCCCCGCCTTGAAGTCAGCCGCACCGTCCTGGCCGGAGGCAAACAAAGCAATGTTTGCCTCCGGTCCAGGACTTTTTTTGTCACGCCGTCGTTCACCCCGCTCCAACCCTCCACCCTTAAGGGGGAGGGAGATGTATAGTATAAACTTCACG
>CAZXGW010000045.1:0-2913 GCA_964640355.1 uncultured Enterobacteriaceae bacterium | reverse complement strand
ATCCCCTTCCCGCAGCGGGACGTGTACCTGCACCAGGCCTAAGGGGAGAAGGCATATCTTTTCCCCCTGGCCGTGGAGGGGGGGCGGGAACTGTCCAGGGCGGACAGGGTTACCTGCAGCCTTTAACCCTTCACCTCCTCCGGGCACCCACCGTCCAGGTGGCGGACGGCCAGGTATAAAATGCAATTTTTTCAATCAGTTGCAATATACGCCTGACGTGGCTTTCCCCCGTTATTTACAGACCCCAGGGAAAGATAATTGCGGCGGCGGTGGTCTATACTTTTATCTGACACATCGAGATCACAGGCCTGAAGCAGTTGTGCCAGGTACCGGAGGTGCGATATGAACAGAAGGCTGTATTTTGTCCTCCCGAATGTGGAAATATCACGCCAGATCGAAAACGATCTCCTGCTCGCGCGCATCAGCGAAGATCACATGCATTTCCTCGGCAAACGCGGGACGGATTTACTGGACCTGCCCGAAGCAACGACTGCGGAAAAAACCGATCTCGTCCATGGCAGTCTTATCGGCTTGGTTTCGGGCGCCCTGGTCGGGGCGTTAATCGGCCTGGGGCTTTACCTGTTCCAGGATTACGTCTTCCCCATGGAGATGGGCGTGATACTCATATTTTTCCTCCTGGGCGGAGTCTTCGGCGTCTGGGTTTCCGGCATCCTCATCGGTTCCAGCACCCCCAACGTTAAACTCAGGGAATTCGAACAGGCCATGCAGGATGGCCATATCTTGTTGATGGTCGATGTACCCGTCGAGCGGGTCGATGAAATAAGAAATATAGTATTAACGCATCATCCCGAAGCCGAGGATCACGGAAAGGATCCGACCATACCGGCATTCCCGTAAGGGCACGTAATCCCGTTTTAAACCGCGCGCGGAAATGCCCGCGGATCACCCGGTACCGTCTGCCGGAATTTCAGATTTTCGTACAAATCGTACGCAAGCGAAATTCAAATCAGTTGATAGACGAACATTTGCAGCTGCCGGACAATTGGAAGCAGCACTTTCCCCAGCACGCCCGTCACCAGGAAAACAATCAGGATGAGCAGCCCGTAGGGCTCGAGACGGGAAAACATTCTTGCCAGCCCGTGCGGCAGCATCGCGGCGACTATCCGCCCACCGTCCAGCGGCAGGACAGGGAACAGATTCAGCACCATCAGGATGATATTGATAATAATACCGGCACTGCACATGTACAGGAACAATTTCACTGATTCTTCCGCGCCCGATGCAAAAACCAGGACGGATTTTGCCAGTACCGCCCAAAGGATGATCATCAGCAGATTGGCCGCGGGGCCGGCAGCGGCAACCAGCGCCATGTCGCGCCGCGGCTTTCCCAGATTCTCCCAGCCGACGGGAACGGGTTTCGCCCAGCCGAAGATAAAATTGCCGATATAAAGCAGGATGAGAGGCAAAATGACGGTGCCAAGGGGATCAATGTGTTTCACGGGATTCAGGGTAAGGCGTCCCGCAAGTTTCGCTGTCGGGTCACCCAGGCGGTTCGCTACCCAGCCATGGGCCACTTCGTGGACGGTGATGGCGAAAAGGATCGGGATCGCCCAGACGATGATTTTCAGAATCAGCGGCAGTTCAGGCATCGATTAGATTGCACCACTTTGTTCGCCGTCACCCATCGTTTATGAGCTGACGAAATGGAGCTTATTTCCCGTCACGTTTTCCGAGCGACGGGAAATCGAACAGGGAAGCGTCAGCGAGATGCGAAGGGACAACATGCCGGATGCTTCTGAAAATCGTCTCGATTCTGCCGGGGAATCTCCGATCCCATTCCCCGAGCATGCCCTTGATGGCCTGCCTCTGGAGATTATCCTGCGAGCCGCATAAATTACAGGGAATGATCGGGAATTCCCTGTATTCGGCATAGGCCTTGATGTCTTTCTCCGCGCAATAGGCGAGTGGCCGTATGACAACGTGTTGCCCGTCATCGCTCAGTAATTTTGGCGGCATGGCCTTGAGCTTTCCACCGTAGAACATGTTGAGGAAAAGCGTTTCCACGATGTCGTCACGGTGATGGCCGAGCGCGATCTTGGTAAAACCGTTCCGCTTTGCAAAAGTGTACAGGATGCCGCGGCGCAGCCTGGAGCAGAGACCACACATGGTCTTGCCGTCGGGGATGATGTCCCTGACCACGCTGTAGGTATCCTGTTCGAGGACATGAAACGGGATTCCGAGCTGCGCCAGGTATTCCGGGAGGATATTTTCCGGATAATCCGGCTGCTTCTGGTCCAGGTTCACAGCCGCGAGCTCGAAATGGACAGGCGCATTGCGCTGCAAACAGAGGAGTATGTCCAGCAGGGTATAGGAATCGGCGCCGCCGGAAACACAGACCATGATCCTGTCACCGTGCTCAATCATGCCGAAATCTTCTATGGCACGGCCGACGTTGCGCCGCAGCCTTTTCTGCAGCTTGTTGAAGTTGTAAACCTGTTTTCTCTGCAATGCCGGCATACGTTTCAGATCCTCTGCGAATAACACGGATACATGTCGTGCAATGCCTCTGTCACCAGCTTGTAGGCATCCTCGTTTAAACGGTCAGGAACGCTTTTCAACCATCGGGTGGTTTTTTCCGTCACTTCCTGCAAACTGACCTGGTGGGGGTTTATGCAGAATACCTTCTCCTGGCCCGGCTCCGCCTGCTGAAGTGAATCCACCACCTGGACCAGGCCGAAGACGTACTGCATGCAATACTGGTTGGGCGCGCCGGGCGCCGCTCCTTCATCACAACCCTCCAGCAATTCCCGCCCGGAGAGCACTTCCTCTTCCTCCACTTCTTGCTCCGCCTGCAGTTCCACTGCATATAGTAGAATGCCACAGGTAAAAATAACGCCCGCCAGGAAACAAAACAAAGGTTTCATGTGTATTTTTCCGTATCAAATAAATACA
>CAZXGW010000044.1:5869-10279 GCA_964640355.1 uncultured Enterobacteriaceae bacterium | reverse complement strand
ATGGCGAATTGAAGCACGCCGCGACTTTGACTAACCTTACCCATAAGACAACACGAAATACGTCCCTCTTTTCAGGGGCAAGGAAAGGGTACTCCGTCATGACGGAACCGGCAAAAAACAATCAGCCCAGGACTAATAAATTCGGCCGCTACCAGCTCCGGGGGAAGGTTGGGGAAGGTGCGTCGGGCATCGTGTACCGGGCTTACGACCCGGTGCTGGACCGGGAAGTGGCCATCAAGCTGGTCAAGACCGATTCGCTGACCGAGGAACAGGTCAAACACGTGGTCGAAGAGTTTTACCATGAAGCCAGAATCGCCGGAAAATATGCCCATGAAAACATCGTGACCATTTACGATGTGGTCAGTGACGGTGCATTGAATTATATCCTGATGGAATACGTCCCCGGCCGGTCGGCGCAGGAATACATGATCGCAACGGGCCCCCTGGCCGTGGATGAGGCGCTGTTAATTGCCTATAAATGCTGCCTCGGTCTGGCGTACATTCATCATCACGGCGTCATCCACCGCGACATCAAGCCGGGCAACATCATGTATCACCCGGCGCAGGGCATCGTCAAACTGATGGACTTCAGCATCGCCCACAATATCGAGGATCCCCCCGTTAAAGACACCGGAACAATTGCCTATATGGCGCCTGAACACTTTGATCCGGACCGGAAAATTACCAAGCTGACAGACATCTTTGCCCTTGGCTCTACCATGTACCGGCTGCTGACCGGGAAATACCCCTTTACCCGTGAACACACCGCCTTCCAGATCCTTCACGAAATGCCGGTAGCAATCACCGACCTGCGTCCGGATGTCCCGCCGGAGATCGCCACCATTGTCAACAAGGCGATGGCGAAAGCGGATGCGGACCGGTTCCAGTCAGCGGGAGAATTCGCCCGGGCCGTGAAGGACGTCATGCACCGCTACTACCCCGGCGTGGATCTGATGGACGCATCGGCGAAGTACCTGGCAGACTGAGAGGTGTTCGGGTCGCAGTATAAAAGCGCAGGCCTGATTCCTCAGGGAAACACCATCCACAACTCGGGTGACACCGTGTCGTCCGGTCCGCCAATCGGGGGTGGAGGAATACCGCCCCTGGCCACGCACTTGTCCTGATTATTTGACTTTTTGCGGTGAAACTGATGAACAATTTCAATTTTTCTGGTCTAATCAATGTCATGGCAAACACACCCCGCGCACACTTCCGGCAGGGAATTACCCTTCTGTTCCTGTCCTTATTTTTATTGTTGCCCATAACAGGCCATACCCTCGTTCAATCGGAATACCACCTGGCTGCAACACCGCATGAGCAGGATGCAGCGACATCGCTGCCTTACCTGCTCGCTGCCGCCGGCACCGGGGAAGTCGCGGGTGAACCTGAATCGGGTTCCCTGGTCATTCCCGGCGGGGAAGGGGAACAGGAAGAGAAGAAGAAATGCCTGAAGGTATGCAAGAAATGGGGGGAAGACTGCATCATCAACCCGCGGACGGGCGCCCGCGATTGCAGAAAAATGTGCAAGGAGTTTGGTGAAGAGTGTTTCTGACGGCCGTCCAGGGACTGACGGATGCGACCGGCCCCTCTGATAACGGCTGCACTGAATGATAGAGTTGCCTGTCCCGGCGGCGAATTAAAGCCGCCTTCAACGCCATACCGGAACGCGCAGGACCGCTGTTCCTCTCCCGGCCCGGGATCCTCATACCTTACTGGCCCTGAGTTGCCGGATGCCTTCCCCCTTTTTCTCTTTGTCTGCTTCTTGCGGCCGGAATTTCACTCCCGGTACGGCCGAACGCCGTGTCTGCGGATTCAGGTAATAATATGAAGGTTATTAACAGGTTGTAAGCGGGGGTTACAAAGGTTCCTTAGGGAAATTATAATTGTTTTGACCAATGCCATGTCGCAGGTTTCGAGGCATTGACTGTAAATGCCGCGAAAGTGGCGGAATTGGTAGACGCGCTGGCTTTAGGTGCCAGTGGGGCAACCCGTGAGAGTTCGAGTCTCTCCTTTCGCACCAGTAAAGAGTTGGGCGGGTAATAGCCGGGGGCTTGCCTGAGTGTCAGGGTGAATTGTGAGGGTAGAGCATGCACATATCCGTTGAAAGTACCGGCCCGCTGGAGAGGCGCATCCGGGTCGAAGTGCCGGAAGAGAAGATCGCCAGTGAGGTTGAGAACCGCCTGCGCACGCTGTCCCGCACCACCCGGATTCACGGTTTCAGGCCCGGGAAGGCGCCGCTCAAGGTCGTGCAGCAGCACTATGGTTCCAGAGTGCGGAAGGAGGTCGTCGGTGAGGTCGTTCAATCCAGTTTTTATGAGGCACTGGCCCGGGAGAAATTGCGGCCGGCGAGCAATCCCACCATTTCTCCTCTTGACACGGGGCAGGGCAAGGGCGTGGTCTATACGGCAACCTTTGAGGTTTACCCTGAAATCACCCTGGCGCCGCTGGAGGAACTGGAGATAGAAAAACCGGTCTGCTCGATCTCGGAAGATGACGTGGATAACATGATCGAGGTTATCCGCAAACAGCAGCGCAGGCTCAAGCCTGTTGACAGAAAGGCCCAGGAAGGCGACCTCCTGGTCATCGATTTTTCCGGCGAGGTTGAGGGCCAGCCGTTCCCGGGCGGTGAAGGCAGCGACTTCCGGATAGAGCTCGGATCGAAGCGCCTGCTTCCGGGGTTTGAAGACGGCCTCATCGGTGCAAAACCGGGCGATGACCTCGTCCTCAGGCTGAAATTTCCGGAGGCCTACTACAAGCCGGAGCTCTCGGGAAAGCCGGCGGAATTCAAGGTGAAGGTCAAGGTCGTGAATGAACAGGTATTGCCTGAGCTGGACGAGGAACTGTTCAGGAGCATGGGCGTTGAAGAAGGCGGAGTGGAGAAATTCCGGGCGGAGGTGCACCGCAACATGGGACGGGAAGCGGAGCAGGCGCTCGCCAACCGGATCAAGTCGGTAGTGCTGGATGCCCTGTATGAAGCCAACAGGATCGAGTTGCCGAAATCGCTCATAAAAAATGAAGCGGCGCGCCTGCGCGAACAGTTCAGGATGAATCTGCAGTCACGCGGCATCGGAACGGAAAACCTGGCCCCTGCCGGCGAAGGCGATGTCTTTCACCAGCAGGCTGAAAAAAAGGTGACCTTGCAGCTGATCGTTGCCGATATCGTGAAAAGCCGGGAGATGAAAGTCGACCCCGCGAAGGTCCGCCGCCTCGTTGAGAAGATCGCGGAGAGTTATGAAGATCCGAACGAGGTTGTGAGCTGGTACTACGGCGACAGGCAGCGGCTCGCCGAAATCGAGGCGGTGGCGCTGGAAGACGACGTGGTTGAATGGGTGCTCTCCGGCGCGAAGGTGACGGAACAGGAATTGACGTTTGACGCCCTCATGAATAAAGGGCAGACTGCGGTCGTCTGAGTGGCGGCCGGACAGGGGCGGTACTTGACGATGAAAAACAGCGGAAGCAGATACGTGAAATCATTGAACCTCGTTCCCATGGTCGTCGAACAGACGTCACGCGGGGAACGGGCCTACGATATTTATTCTCGCCTCCTGAAGGAGCGCGTGGTTTTTCTCGTCGGCCCCGTCGTTGATGAAGTGGCCAACCTGATCGTGGCGCAGCTGCTGTTCCTCGAATCCGAGAACCCGGACAAGGACATCCATCTTTATATCAATTCGCCGGGCGGCGACGTCTCGTCCGGCCTCGCCATCTACGACACGATGCAGTTTATCAAGCCGGATGTCAGTACGATGTGTGTCGGGCAGGCTGCCAGCATGGGCGCCCTGCTGCTGGCCGGCGGCGCGGCGGGCAAGCGCTTCTGCCTTCCGCACTCGCGCGTCATGATCCACCAGCCGCTGGGCGGTTTCCAGGGCCAGGCGACGGATATTGACATTCACGCGCGTGAAATCCTGAAGGCGCGGGAACGGCTTAACCAGATTTTTTCCCTGCACACGGGGCAGCCTCTCGAAAAGATCAGGCACGACACCGAAAGGGATCATTTCCTCAGTTCGGAGGAGGCAAAGGAATACGGGCTGATAGACGCGGTATTGACGGAACGGTCCAAAATAGTGGATGCTGAATCCAGGGCAGCCCAGAAGGCGTGAACCCCATGGGGCGGAGGTAGTCAATGGCCGACAGCAAACAGGGCAAGAACAGCGACGGTGATCGCCTCCTGTACTGTTCCTTCTGCGGCAAGAGCCAGCACGAAGTCCGCAAGCTCATCGCCGGCCCATCGGTTTTTATCTGCGACGAGTGCGTGGAGCTGTGCAATGACATCATCCGGGAAGAGATCCAGGACAAACCGGTTACCGGCAGCGGCAGCACCCTGCCGACGCCCCGCGAAATAAAGAAGATCCTGGATGAATACGTCATCGGCCAGGAAATTGCCAAGAAGATTCTCTGCGTAGCGGTTTACAA
>CAZXGW010000044.1:0-5769 GCA_964640355.1 uncultured Enterobacteriaceae bacterium | reverse complement strand
CCCCAGCAGGAATTTCTCCAGGTCAATACGAGCAACATCCTGTTTATCTGCGGCGGCGCGTTTGCCGGCCTGGAAAAGATCATCCGGGAGCGATCCGAGAAAAGCGGCATCGGCTTCTCCGCGGAGGTCAGGAGCCTGAAGGACAAGAAGAGCATAAGCCAGTTGCTGCAGACCGTGGAACCGGAAGACCTGATCAAGTACGGCCTGATCCCGGAATTCGTGGGCCGGCTTCCTGTCGTGGCCACGCTTGATGAACTCGACGAGGAGCAACTGGTCAAAATTCTCATTGAACCCAAGAACGCGATTACCAAACAGTATTCCAGGCTGTTTGACATGGAAGGCTGCGAGATCGAGTTCCGGAAAGACGCCCTGCGCGCGGTAGCACGCAAGTCCATGGCGCGCAAGACGGGGGCACGCGGCTTGCGGTCTATCATGGAGAACGTGCTGCTCGATACCATGTATGACCTGCCTTCACTGGAGAATGTGTCCAAGGTGGTCATCGACGAAGCCGTGATTGACGGCGAATCGAAACCTCTGCTGATCTATGAAGGATCGGAGAGGCAGAAGGTTGCTTCAGACTGAACGGTTCCTCCACCGTGGCTGAACGGCCGCTGTCATCGCCCGGTACCCTCCCGGCGGGACGAGCTTGAAATAGGCGCCGGAGGCCCCATATGTCTATAATCTCCTTTTGACCCCTGACTGAAGGCGCGCCATGCAGGAAGAAAAGACTACCGCCACTACCGAAGACGAGCAGATTTACCCGGCCCTTCCGTTGAGGGATGTGGTCGTGTACCCGCACATGGTCATCCCCCTGTTTGTCGGCAGGGAGAAATCCATACGCGCGCTGGACAGGGCCATGCATGGCAACAAGCAGATCCTCCTCATTGCCCAGAAGAGCGCGGCGGATGACGAACCCGGAATAGACGGGATCTATTCCGCGGGCACCCTGTCCAACATCCTGCAGCTGCTCAAGCTGCCTGACGGCACCATCAAGGTGCTGGTGGAAGGGGCGAACCGCGCGAAAATCATCAGGTTCGTCGAGACCGAGCAGTATTTTTCCGCTTCCGTCCGGCTCCAGGAATCCAGCCATCATGACGAGCACGAACTGGACGCGCTGTGCCGTTCGGCGATCAGCCAGTTCGAGCAGTACGTCAAGCTCAACAAGAAAATACCCCCGGAAATCATTTCCTCGCTGTCGGGCATTGATGATGCAAGCCGGCTGGCGGACACCATCGCCGCCCACATGTCGATAAAGATCGGCGAGAAACAGGAGGTGCTCGAACTGGTAAATATCAATGAACGGCTCGAGTACCTGATCGGGCTCATGGAGTCCGAGATCGATCTCCTGCAGGTTGAAAAACGCATCCGCGGGCGGGTCAAGTCGCAGATGGAAAAGAGCCAGCGGGAGTATTATCTCAACGAGCAGATGAAGGCGATCCAGAAGGAACTTGGCGACCTCGAGGAGGTTCCGAACGAAATAGAGGAGCTTTCGAAGAAGATCGAGAAGGCCGGCATGCCGAAGGAGGCGAAGGCAAAGGCGGTCTCCGAACTGAACAAGCTGAAGCTGATGTCGCCCATGTCGGCGGAAGCGACGGTCGTCAGGAATTACGTTGACTGGCTGACAAATGTACCGTGGAAGAGCCGCACCAAGATCAGCCGCAACATCGAGAAGGCCGAGCAGATCCTGGAAGCGGATCACTACGGCCTGGAAAAGGTCAAGGAACGCATCCTTGAATACCTTGCGGTACAGCATCGCGTGCGCAAGATGAAAGGCCCCATCCTATGCCTGGTCGGTCCTCCCGGCGTGGGCAAGACGTCCCTTGGCCGTTCAATCGCGCGGGCGACCAACCGCAAGTTCATCCGCATGTCCCTCGGCGGCATCCGGGACGAGGCGGAGATCCGCGGCCACCGCCGGACCTATATCGGTTCGCTGCCGGGCAAGATCATCCAGAGCATGGCCAAGGCGGGCAAGAAGAATCCACTGTTCTTGCTGGACGAGGTGGACAAGATGGCCATGGATTTCCGGGGCGACCCGGCCTCGGCGTTGCTGGAGGTCCTGGACCCGGAGCAGAACCATACCTTCAATGATCACTACCTCGAGGTGGATTATGACCTGTCCGAGGTGATGTTCGTCACCACCGCCAACAGCCTGAATATCCCGCCGCCGCTGCTCGACAGGATGGAGGTCATCCGCCTGTCAGGCTACACGGAGGACGAAAAGGTCAATATCGCGACCAAGTACCTGATCCCCAAGCAGCTCGAACAGAACGGCCTGAAGGCAGGGGAAATCAGCATCAGCGAGGCGGCGATTCGCGACATCATCCGCTATTACACGCGCGAGGCCGGTGTCCGCAATCTCGAGCGCGAGATTGCCAACATCTGCCGCAAGGTGGTCAAACAGATTCTCCTGAAGCAACCATCGGGACGCGTCACTGTTACGCCCGCCCGTCTCGAGAAGCTGATCGGCGTCAAGCGCTTCCGCTTCGGCCGGGCGGAAGAGCTGGACCGGATTGGCCAGGTGACCGGCCTTGCCTGGACCGAGGTTGGCGGTGATTTGCTCACCATCGAGGCAGCGGTCGTGTCCGGGAAAGGCGAGACGAAATACACCGGCCAGCTGGGAGACGTGATGAAGGAATCCATTGAGGCGGCCAGAACGGTCGTCAGGAGCCGCAGCGAGATATTGGGCATCAACCCGGATTTCTACAAGGAACATGACTTTCATATCCATGTCCCGGAAGGCGCGACCCCGAAGGACGGTCCCAGCGCCGGCGTGGCAATGTGCACCGCCCTGGTCTCCGCGCTGACGGGTATTCCGGCTCATTCGAACGTGGCCATGACCGGCGAGATCACCCTGCGCGGCGAAGTATTGCCCATCGGCGGCCTGAAGGAAAAATTGCTTGCCGCGTTGCGGGGCGGGATCCGTACTGTCCTCATCCCCTCTGAAAACGAGCGGGAACTCGCTGAAATTCCGAAGAATATAAAACAGAATCTGGATATCCGTCCGGTACGCTGGATAGACGAGGTACTCCAGGTCGCCCTGCAGAGGGTGCCCACGTCCCTGCCCGGCAAGGAAGAAACGACCAAGTTGGTGCAACAGGAAGAAACAGCTAAAGATCAAAAAAGTGATATGCTTAGACCACATTAATAATGTGGTTTGCGTTATGCACCGTTGGCCGGAAAGCCTGACTTTTTCTGTTTGCCAGCTTGACGTCCCTTGGGGCGCTTGGTATAAAACTCGCGCTAGGATTCAGCCTTTATACACACTTACTACAACCAAAATCTCCGTACTTTTTACATTAACTAAAAAGTAGATCCGGAAATTCTTACTTTAGGGGAATAAACACATGAATAAAGCGGAACTCATTGACGCGATCGCGGATTCTGCAGATTTATCCAAGGCCTCTGCCGGGCGCGCCCTGGATGCTGCACTCGATACGATAACAAAAGCACTAAAAAGGGGTGATTCGGTAACTCTTGTAGGTTTTGGAACATTTTCTGTCAGAAAAAGGGCGGCAAGAACGGGACGTAATCCAAGAACCGGTGAAATGATCAAGATCAAGGCCTCCAAGGTTCCCGGGTTCAAATCTGGAAAAGCACTCAAGGATGCCCTAAACTAGCGCGCTTCCTTGGGTGCTTAGCTCAGTTGGGAGAGCGTCGCCCTTACAAGGCGAAGGTCGGAGGTTCGAGCCCCCCAGCACCCACCAAGAACTCCGGAGTGGTAGTTCAGTTGGTTAGAATACCGGCCTGTCACGCCGGGGGTCGCGGGTTCGAGTCCCGTCCACTCCGCCAGAAATAACTCCGCGGGCGTGCCTGAGAAGGCGCGCCCGTTTTATTGTCAAAAACCGTCATTTCACACGCCAATGCTGCAGGTTATCCGGGATTGGGCTACGGGCTGGGTCGCCACGGCCATCGTCGCCCTGCTGATTATTCCCTTCGCTTTCTGGGGGATTAACTATTACTTCGGCGGCACCGAGCCCGTGGTGGCGGTGGTCGACGGCCAGGAAGTCAAGCTGACCCAGTTCCAGCGCGCCTATGCCAACTTTCGCCTGCAGATGCAGGCCCTCCTTGATCAAGATCTGGGGGCTGCAGACGATGAATGGCTGAAGCGGCAGGCCCTGGAAAAACTCGTGGAAAGCGAGATTCTGAACCGGGCCACCCGGGCCGCAGGCCTGCGGGTGAGCGACGAACAGGTGATGGAAACCATAAAAAACATTGAAGTATTCAGGGGCGAAGGCGGCTTCAACAGGGATTTCTATGAACAGAGCGTCCGCCGCCTCGGCATGCAGCCTTCCGTTTATGAACAGCAGCTGCGGCTCGACATGGCAACGGAGCAGTTGCAGAGCGCGGTCATCGACAGCGTGTTTGTTTCGGAACGGGAGGCCCTCGAGGCCGCCCGCCTGAAAAACCAGAGACGCGACCTGGTGTATACCATTATCCCGGCGGACCGGTACCGGGGGGAAATAACGGTGACGGAGGAAGATATCGAGACGTTTTACCGTGAAAACGCGCAACTATACAGGAAACCCGAACAGGTGAGGATTGCCTACATCGAGCTTTCACTGGATCAACTGGCCGCCGAGGTGGCGGTCAGTGAACAGGAATTGCGCGATTACCATGCCGCCAACAGGGCAAAATACGACATCGAAGAGCAACGAAAGATCAGCCAGATCCTCATAAAGACAGGGGAAACCACCGGTGACGCAGCCGTGGCGGAGGTGCGGGCCCGGGCGGAAGAAATCCTGCAGGCGATCCGGGGCGGCGGGTCCTTCGAGGAGATCGCCCGCGAGTACGCGGAAAAACTCGGTCCTGAATTCAGCCTGACCGAGTACGGATTCCTGAAGCGGGGCATCCTGCAGGAAGAAATTGATGCCGCGGCATTTGCCATGCAGGTCGATGAAATCAGCGATGTCATTCAGTCCAAACTCGGTTTTCATATCATCAAGTTGATCGAAATCCGGGGTGGGGAGATGAATTCCTTTGAAAATGCCAGGGACGAGGTCGAAAGGGATTACCGTCATGCCGCCGCGGAAGCCCAGTTTATCGAGCTCGCCGATCAACTGGCTGCACTGAGCTACGAACATCCGGATACCCTGGAGTTTGCGGCAGAGAGCACGGGCCTGGCGATCCGGCAAAGCGGCCTGTTTACAAGGAGCGGGGGCGAAGAAGGCTTCACGGCGCACCCCGCGGTGATCAGTGCCAGTTTCTCCGAGGATGTCCTGATCGGGGGAAACAACAGCGAAATCCTGGAAATCACCGACAGTCACCTGGCGGTACTGCGCGTCATTGACCATCTACCGGAAGCGGAATCCGCCCTGGAGGAAGTCAGGGAGGATATCAGGAAGGATGTCGAATTCACCCGGGCCAGCCTCAGGGCCCACGAAAAAGGCCAGGCCATCCTTGCCGGGTTGCGCGAGGGCAAGACCTTTGAAGCCGTTGCGGAAGAGGAAGCGGTGGAATGGCAGCACGCCGCGGATGTCACACGCGACGACGTGAACGTTAACCGGACGGTGCTCAGAACGGCATTCCGCCTGGGGAGGCCGGAGGACGGAAAACCGGTGACCGGTGGTGTGCCGCTGGGCAGCGGCGATTATGTCGTGATCGCGGTTACCACCGTGAACACGCCGGACAGGGATACCGTCGGCGAGAACGAGATCAAGGATATCAAGCTGCAGTTGGGCCGGCAGCGGGCGACCATGGAGTGGGGACAGGTGCTGCAGGAACTGCGCGCCAGGGCCGACGTAAAGCTGTTTACCGACAGAATCTGACTGG
>CAZXGW010000043.1:0-10575 GCA_964640355.1 uncultured Enterobacteriaceae bacterium | reverse complement strand
CATGCCGGAAATCTTCGCGGATCACGTAAGCCTCCGCCGGCAGGACGGCGTTACCTGCCGTCACCTCGACGCCTATCCGTTCATACAAATCATCCTCAAAGACATCGAGCCGGGCCAGGGTATCAGGGTCGAGGTCTGTGTACAGTGTTCCGTGCACCACGCCGCCGGGTTCGCGTGTAATTCCCGGGTAGACCCTGCCGCGGAGCCGGTAGCAGCCATAGCCGGATAACGTCGCGTTTCTGCCCTTCAGCGGCCTGCCGGTGATGGCCCGCATCACGTCCGGGATCTGCAGGGTCCCGTAGGTAAAAATCGCCGTGCCCATCGAACGCCCGGGGGAGGGTTCAGGGTGCTTCCCACATCAGCCTGGTCTGGCCGGAATTTTGCACCCGGTTCTGCAGAATGCATCTGAACGCATCCGGGTCCTTGATGTGCGTGATCTCGCCGTGGCGGGGAAAGTATTTATCCAGCAGTCGCGACAGCCAGAACCTGAGCGCCGCCGCCCGCAGCATCACCGGCCAGGCGTCGATTTCCCCGGCGCTGACCCGGCGCTCCACCTGGTAGGCGCCGAGCAGCGCCCGTGCATTCCGCAAATTTTGCTGTTCATCCGCACTGTTGCACCAGTCGTTGATTGTCACCGCGAGATCGTAGATGAAGAAATTGTTGCAGGCGTAATAAAAATCAATGATGCCCGTCAGCCTGGTGCCGATGAACAGGGCGTTGTCGCGGAACAGATCGGCGTGGATCACGCCCACCGGAAGGTTCCGGTACAGGTGGGCAAACTGGAACTCCAGCTCTTCCCTCAGCAGCCGGGCCTCCGCCTCCGGGATCTTCGGCAGTACCCGTTCCGCCGTCACCTTCCACCACTTCGGTCCGCGCACCATCTTCCTGTGCAGGGGGAACTCCGTACTCACCTTGTGCATGCGCCCCATCTCCCGGCCGATCGCGGCGCAATGATCCGCTTCGGGGATATCGACGCTGGCGCCGGTGAGTTTCTTCACCAGTGCGGCCGGCTTTCCGTTCAGATCACGCAGGTAGTTTCCCCGGTTGTCGGCGACCGGGTGGGCGCAGGGTATCCCGCGTTCGGCCAGAAACGCCATCAGTTCCAGAAAATACGGCAGTTCGTCCCGCGTCAGCACTTCGAACAGCGTCAGGACGTATTCGCCGCGGTCCGTCGTGACGAAGTAGTTGGTATTTTCAATGCCGTCGCTGATCCCCGCGAACTGTTCAAGCTGGCCGAGCGAATAAGCCTGGAGGAACCCGGTCAGCTCGTGTGGCAATACTTTCGTGTAAACAGACATGAAGAAAACCGCAGCCGGAGGAACTGCCGCGAAACGGGATTGTTGTTATATTAAAGCGGGCCCGGCCGGAGATCAGCCCGGCATTCTACCAGCGGAACAGCACCCACTGGGGCACCAGGATATCATTGTAAAGCTGGCTCAACCGCGATTCCATCCGGCCATCGCCGTCGCGATCGACGAGGTAATAGGGTTTGCCGACGGCCGGGGTGATCTTGATCATGTAAAGATTGCCGTTGACCCGGTATTCCTCGATCACGGCGTCCTTGCGCCGGATGATGGTGACTTCGGGTTCAATCGCCTCGCCGCTCTCGACGGGATCCGGCAGGTCGGGGGGTTCCGGCACATCTTCCAGCGCCCGCTCATCCGCGGCCCGGACCGGCGCCGCGCACAGGCAGGCGAAGACAAGGATAAGCGTCGTTAATCTGTCCATCTGTCGTCCGTTATGCCGTTTCGGGAAATCCGGCCGGCCGTCGCGCCCTGGCACGCAGCCCGGCCCCTCCCCTGGAAGTGAAAGTTCATCGGGGTCCCCGGCTCAGAGTTCCAGTTGCCGCTGCCGTTCTTCCGTCGTTGGCTCGATTTTTCTGTCTTTATAATAATCGAATATCGCGTCCACGGCCTGCTGTGGTTCATCGACCACCTGGAACAATTCCAGGTCTTCAAGGTCGATCATACCCTCGGCCACGAGGGTGTCCCTGAGCCACATTATTAGACCACGCCAGAAGGCCGAATTCACCAGAATAATCGGTATGCGGCGGCTTTTGCCCGTCTGGACCAGGGTCAGGATTTCCACCAGTTCGTCCAGTGTCCCAAACCCGCCGGGCAGCACCACGTAGGCGGAAGCGTATTTGACGAACATCACCTTGCGCGAGAAAAAATGGCGGAAATACAGGGAAATATCCTGGTAGCGGTTCGGGCTTGGCTCATGCGGGATCTGGATGTTCAGGCCGACGCTCCTTGACCGGCCTGCGTGCGCCCCCTTGTTAAAGGCTTCCATCAGGCCAAACCCGCCGCCGCTGACCACGGAAAACCCGGCGTCCGACAGCAGCCGCGCGATCCGTTCGCCGGTGGCGTAATGGGGATGGCCCGGCCCGAGCCGCGCCGATCCGAACATGCTGACGGATGGTTTGATCGCCGCCAGTTTCTCGAAACCCTCGACAAACTCCGCCATGATCTGGAACACCTTCCAGGATTCACGGGTCAGATCAGAGTCGTTGACGATGCGTTGGGCGGATTTGCCTGGATCATTCATAATGGTTTCCTGTCATATTCTACCGGCAGCGGGCGGCTGATAATCGTGGACAAAAAAACGCTGGTCCTGGTGGACGGCTCCTATTATATCTTCCGCGCCTACCACGCGCTGCCGTCCTTCAGCAATTCTAAAGGCGAGCCGACGGGCGCCATCTACGGTGTGCTGAACATGCTGCGGAAACTCGTCAACGATCTGAAGCCCGATTACATCGCCGTGGTGTTTGACGCCAGGGGAAAGAACTTCCGCGACGATCTCTACCCGGAGTACAAGGCCAACCGCCCGCCCATGCCGGAAGAGCTGGCCTGCCAGATCGAACCAGTCCACGAGGCGGTCCGCGCCATGGGATTGCCGCTGCTCATGATCGAAGGCGTCGAGGCCGACGACGTCATCGGCACGCTGGCCAGGAAGGCGGAGGCCATGGGGGTGCGCACCATCATCTCCTCGGGCGACAAGGACCTGGCGCAGCTCGTCAACGATCATATCAGCATGATCAATACCATGAACAACGTAATTCTGGACCGCAAGGGGGTGAAGGAAAAGTACGGCGTGCCGCCGGAGCGGATCATCGATTACCTGTCACTGATCGGCGACGGGGCGGACAACATCCCCGGGGTGCCCATGGTCGGCCCCAAGACGGCGGCCCGGTGGCTGGCGGAATACGGGTCGCTCGACGGGATTATCTCGCGGTCCGGCGAGATCGGGGGGAAGATCGGCGACAATCTCCGCGCCAGCCTCGACCGGCTTTCACTGGCACGGGATCTGGTCACGCTGAAATGCGACGTCGATACCGGTGCCCGACCCGATGAACTGCTGGCCGCGGCGCCGGATCGCGACCGCCTGCGGCAGCTCTACACGCGCTGGGAATTCCGATCGTGGCTGAACGCCATGGACAGCGCCGCGGCAAAACAGGAGAAGGTGGAGGTCGAAGGCGGCCCTTGCCGCTACCAGACCATCCTGGACCGGCGCGAGCTGGACGACTGGCTGAAACAGCTCGCCGCGGCACCGCTCTTCGCCTTCGACACCGAAACCACCAGCCTTGATTACATGACGGCGAGCGTCGTCGGGCTGTCATTCGCCATCACGCCCGATCGGGCCGCCTACGTGCCGCTCGCGCACGATTACGAAGGCGCGCCGCCACAGCTTCCGCGGGAAGAGGTCCTCGCCCTGTTCAAACCCTTGCTGGAAGACAGCGCCCGGCCCAAACTCGGCCACAACCTCAAGTTCGATATGAACGTGCTGGCCAACCACGATATCCAGCTGGCGGGATGCCGCCACGACAGCATGCTGGAATCCTACGTGCTCGACAGCACGGCCTCGCGCCATGACATGGATTCGCTCGCGCTGAAATATCTCGACCGGACAACCATCACCTACGAAGACGTCGCCGGCAAGGGGGCGAAGCAGATCCCCTTCAACCGGGTGCCGGTTGAAACGGCCGCCCGCTACGCCGCGGAAGACGCCGAAGTCACGCTGCGATTGCACCAGTGCCTGTGGCCCAGGCTCATGCAGACCGAAGGCCTGCAGAACCTGTACGAGGAGATCGAGATGCCGCTTTTGCCCGTGCTCTCACGCATGGAACGCAACGGCGTCACCATCGACGCCGGCATGCTGCGGGAGCAGAGCGGGGAGCTTGAGCACCGCATGCAGGACATCGAACGCCGCGCCCACGATATCGCGGGGGAACCGTTCAACATCGGATCGCCGAAACAGATCCAGGCCATCCTGTACGAAAAGATGCGCATCCCCGTGCCGGCCAGGACACCGAAGGGCCAGCCATCAACGGCGGAATCCGTCCTGCAGGATCTGGCCCTGGAATACGAATTGCCCGGGCTCATCCTGGAACATCGCCGCCTGAGCAAACTGAAAACCACCTACACCGACCGGCTTCCCGAACAGGTCAACCCGCAGAGCGGCCGGATCCATACCTCCTACCACCAGGCGGTCGCTGCCACCGGCAGGCTGTCCTCATCCGACCCGAACCTGCAGAACATCCCGATCCGCACCGAGGAGGGCCGGCGCATCCGCCAGGCTTTCATTGCCCCGCCCGGTTTTGTCCTGCTCGCGGCGGACTATTCGCAGATCGAACTCAGGATCATGGCGCATCTCTCCGGTGACGCCGGCCTGCGGTCCGCCTTTGCACAGGGCGGCGACATCCACAAAATGACGGCCGCCGAGGTGTTCGGGGTTTCAGTCGATGCCGTCAGCCCGGAACAACGGCGCGCCGCCAAGGCGATCAACTATGGCCTGATCTACGGCATGTCCCCCTTCGGGCTGGCCAGGCAACTCGGCATCGACCGGCGCGAGGCGAGGATTTACGTCGATCGGTATTTCGAACGATACCCCGGTGTCAGGGAATTCATGGACGAGATCAGGGCGCGGGCCAGGGAGCAGGGTTACGTGGAAACCCTGTTCCGACGGCGGTTGTATATACCCGACATCGCTCACCGTAACGCGGCCCGCCGGCAGTACGCGGAACGAACGGCGATCAACGCGCCCATGCAGGGGACCGCGGCCGACATCATCAAGCGCGCCATGATACTGATCGACGCGTGGTTGCGGGACAACAAAATAAACGCAAGATTAATCATGCAGGTGCACGATGAGCTCGTGTTCGAAATCGCGGAAGACGCCGTGAACGGAACGGCGGACGAGATCAGGCGGATCATGTCCACCGCGGCGGAGCTTGCCGTCCCCCTGGTGGTGGACACGGGCACGGGGCAAAACTGGGACATGGCGCATTGACGGAGCACGGGCCGCAAATCTGTTGCAATACGATCATTTTCTCTCTATAAAGTTACTGAGACAGGATAATTCCCATAACCGATGGATCCCCGCTGACTCTATCCCTGGCCGAGGCGGCTTCCGCCCGCCATTTACCGTTCCCGGTTCATGACCTCCCCATGTTATTAATCCCCGCGATTGATATCAAAAACGGGCGGTGCGTGCGCCTGCTCCAGGGACGGATGGACGAGGTGACGGTGTACGGTGAAAATCCCCTGGAGATGGCCAGGCGCTGGATTAACGCCGGCGCGAGACGGCTGCATATCGTCGATCTCGACGGCGCCATCGCCGGCAAGCCGGAAAACGCCGATATCATCCATGAAATCGCGGAGGAATTTCCCGCCATACCCATCCAGGTGGGCGGTGGCATACGCGACGAAGACACCATACAGACCTACCTGGACGTCGGCGTCAGCTACGTCATCGTCGGCACCAAGGCCGTGACCACACCGCACTTCGTTTCCGACATCTGCCTGGAATTTCCCGGCCACATCATCGTCGGTCTCGACGCGAAAAACGGCAAGCTCGCCACCAACGGCTGGTCGAAGCTGTCCCATCACGACGTGGTGGACATGGCCCGGCGTTTCGAGGACGACGGCGTGGCCGCCATTATCTTCACGGACATCAGTCGCGACGGCACGATGGACTGCATCAACATCGAGGCCACGGTCGCCCTGTGCCGGGAAGTCAACGTCCCCATCATCGCCTCCGGCGGCATCCGGAACATGGACGACATCCGTGCCCTGTGCGCGGTGGCGGAAGAGGGCATCGCCGGCGCGATTACGGGCCGGGCGATTTACGAGGGCACCCTGGACTTCGAGGCCGCGCAGAAACTGGCCGACGAGATCAGCACCTACATGCCTGAAAAATAATGGGGCTAGCCAAGCGGATCATCCCCTGCCTGGACGTGGACGCCGGGCGGGTCGTCAAAGGCGTGCGTTTCGTTGATATCCGGGATGCCGGGGATCCCGTGGAAATCGCGCGGCGATATGACGAACAGGGCGCGGATGAACTCGCTTTCCTCGACATCACCGCAAGCAGTGACGGGCGCGAAACCCTGGTGCACGTCGTCGAAGCGGTGGCGGGCCAGGTATTCATCCCGCTGACCGTCGGCGGCGGGATCCGCACCCTGGACGACATGCGCCGGCTGTTGAACGCCGGCGCCGACAAGGTCAGCATCAACACGGCGGCGGTCAGGGATCCGGCGCTGGTCAATGCCGCGGCCGAACGCTTCGGCTCGCAGTGCATTGTCGTGGCTATCGACGCCAAGCAGGCCGGCCCCGGGGCCTGGGAGGTTTACACCCACGGCGGTCGCAACCCAACCGGGATCGATGCCGTGCGCTGGGCGGTGGCGATGGCCGGCCGCGGGGCCGGCGAGATCCTGCTGACCAGCATGGACCGGGACGGGACCCGCGCCGGCTTCGACATCGCGCTGACGCGGGCGGTCAGCGAGGCGGTTTCCATCCCGGTCATCGCCTCCGGTGGCGCGGGCACACTCGAGCACCTGGTGGAAGCCATTACCGAGGGCAAGGCCGACGCGGTGCTGGCCGCCAGCATCTTTCATTTCGGCGAACACACCGTAGAGGAAGCAAAAACAGTGATGAAGGACTGCCGCATAGAAGTTAGACTGTAAAGCATGGCGGCGCCCGCAACCCAAGCCTGGCTCGACGAGATCAACTGGGGCGGCGACGGTCTCGTCCCGGCCATCGCCCAGGACAGCGCCAGCGGCAAGGTCCTGATGCTCGCCTGGATGAACCGCGAGGCCCTGGACAGGACCCTGGCGACCGGCCGGGCCGTCTATTGGTCGAGGAGCCGGCGACGGTTATGGCAAAAAGGCGAGGAATCGGGGCACATCCAGGAGGTCAGAGAGATTTATCTCGATTGCGATAAAGATTGCCTGGTACTGAGGGTCGACCAACAGGGCGGCATTGCCTGCCATACCGGCAGGCAGAGCTGCTTCTTCAGCCGCCTGGAAAACGGGCGGTGGATTGTGACAGAACCGGTGATCAAGGATCCGAAAACGATCTATGGCGAGGAACCCTGAGCGACAGACGCCACCATGCTATCCCTTTTCGACAAGAGTCCCGGCCGGCATGGCGGATGAGATCCTTAACCGGCTGGCCCGCACCCTGGAAGCACGCAAAGACGCCGATCCGGAAAAATCCTACGTGGCTGGCCTCTATCAGAAAGGGCTGGCGGCCATTCTGAAAAAGATCGGCGAAGAAACCACCGAGGTGGTGATCGCGGCGAACTCGCGGGAGAAAGCCGCTATAATTCAGGAAACAGCCGATCTCTGGTTCCACACGCTCATCATGCTTGCGTACCTGGGGCTCGGCCCCGAGGATATCTTGCGGGAGCTCGAACGCCGTTTCGGCCAATCCGGACTTGCAGAAAAGGCAGCCAGGAACAAACCGTGAATGACCGCTCCGGCCCTGACTGGCATTCACTAACGGAGACATGACATGTCTTTTGGTCCCTTTGAACTACTCGTCATTCTCATCATCGTCGTTCTGCTGTTCGGCACCAAAAAGCTCCGCAGCCTGGGAGGCGATCTCGGCAGCGCGATCAAAAGCTTTCGCGAGGCCCTGAAAGAAGGTGACGACAGTCCGCCGCCGCCGTCGGAAGGCGGTGGCCGGATTATCGAGGGGGAAGCGGAAAGCAAATCCGACACACCGAAAGACGCCCCCTAGTGTTGGGTCACATCAATAACCCTCGAAGTTCCTGGCTGCCGGGTAGACCTCCGGAAGAACGTGTGCCGCAGGGACAGCGGCAGCCGAGCCTGCACGGATGACTTCACGGCGTGTCTTCCGGAGGACTGCCCGGCGCCATGATTATTGAAAGATAGTCGCGGGATATCACACTGGAACCTGTCTCAAAATCAGAAAACTCAGCAATTTTGGGATAAGTTCTATCCATGTTCGATATCGGCTTCTGGGAGTTAATACTCGTCGCCATCATCGCCCTGCTGGTGGTGGGGCCCGAGCGGTTGCCGGGATTTGCCCGCGAGACGGGGTTATGGATCAACCGCCTGCGGCGGATGATCACTCAGGTCAGGCGCGATCTCGAAAGTGAATTCCGGCTCGATGCCGAGCCGGATCTCGGGAAACGGATCGCGGATCTGGATGAATTGATGCAGAACGCCCCGGACCGGCAGACGGGCCCCGATACCCCCCCTGCCGAAGACGCCGGCAACCCTGCCCGCGGACCGCGGTCCTGACCGGATGCCCCTGAATGTTCACTGCACAGCACCGAACGGCATAACTCCTCCCTGCCACCCGGGGCATCGGGCAGATACCAGTCCCGATAACGCCGTTCGGGGACATGCCGGATGACCGGCGGGTCAAGCCCGGAGGAAAGCGCCAACCGGGAACAATCCTTTATTGCCCATCTCGTGGAGCTGCGCGCAAGACTGCTGCGCGCGCTCACCAGCGTGCTGATCATTTTTGCGGCGCTGTTTTACTTCGCCAGTGACCTTTACCGCCTCGTAGCCTCGCCCCTGATCAAAACCCTCGCCCCCGGCGGCACCATGATTGCCACCGAGGTGGCGGCACCGTTCCTGGCACCGGTCAAACTGACGCTGTTCATTTCCGTGTTCCTGGCGATGCCCTACATCCTCTACCAGGCGTGGGCATTCATCGCGCCGGGGCTCTACCGCCACGAACGGCGCATCGCCCTGCCCCTGCTCGTATCCAGCATCGTGCTGTTTTACGCGGGCATCGGCTTCGCCTATTTCGTGGTCTTTCCCCTTCTGTTCGGTTTCCTGACCGCCGTGGCGCCGGCCGGCGTTGCCGTCATGACGGATATCAGTCGCTACCTGGATTTCATCCTGACGATCTTTCTGGCCTTCGGCCTGGCGTTCGAAGTGCCGGTGGCGACTTTTCTCATGGTGTGGGCCGGCTTCACAACCGTGGAAGCGCTGAGCCGCAATCGTCCCTATATCATTATTGCGGCATTTGTGCTGGGCATGCTGCTGACACCGCCGGACGTCATCTCGCAAATACTGCTGGCGCTGCCGATCTGGTGGCTGTTTGAACTCGGCCTGTACCTGAGCCGCAGGCTCGTCCGCCGGCAAGGCGGTGGTGGTGATCCGCGCTAGGCCGATGAAAACAAGCCCTGAGACAGGTCGGGAGGTGGTGATTAAAACGGCGTTGTGCCGTTAACGGTCCGGGCGCGTCAGGACTGTTCCCACGGCAGGTTATGACGACGCCAGCCGTTAATCGTGCTGCGGTGCTTGGCGCCGTCGCGGTCACCCTCAAATCCCTCTTCCACGTTGTAGACTTTCCTGAAGCCGTTTTTCGCCAGCTCTTCCCCCGCCGCAAGCGACCGCTTGCCGCTGCGGCAGATGGTCAGCACCGGCGCCGATTCAGCCTCCCCGCCTGATCCGAACTTCTTCGCAAGCACCTCTCGCACCTGCCTGACAAATTCCGGATTTACCGTCCAGTCCGGGGCCTCCTTCCAGGGGATATTGATCGCATTCACCGGATGCCCCACGTACTCGTATTCCATGCTCGTCCGCACGTCGATCAGGGTGGCGTCAGGATTCGACTGCAGGATATCCCACGCCTCTGGCGGGGTAATCCCCTTTACTGCCTGATCTGCCATAACCGTTTCAACCGGAAAATGTCCGTGTATGAATAATAATACTGCAAAAAAACCGGCGCGGCATTTTACCCTCCATTAGGACCGGGACCCGGAAGCCCCGGTCTTGCGCCGGCGGATATCATCTAATTGATATATCAATATTTATTGATATATTATGCCGGTACCCTGCCACTCGGCATCGCATCAATGAACGTAGCCGCGAAGAAAATCGCCCATCCCAGGCCGGACCTGATGTCGCTGGAATTCCTGCGCGCCGCCGCGGAGTGCCTCAAATGCGTGGCCCACCCTCACCGTCTCCGGATCATCGAGATCCTCTTCCACGGAAAATATCCCGTCGACAGGATTGCAAGCCTGTGCGACCTGTCACAACCCGCCACCAGCGGTCACCTGCGCCTGATGGAAAGCAAAGGCCTGTTGAAGAGCACGCGCGAAGGGCGGGCGGTCTATTACACGGTGGCCGACCCGCAATTGAAGGGGATCATTGACAGCGTTCGCGGCCGTTATAACGCCCAGCGGGACAGGGTATAGGGATACCCGCCGGCCTTTCGGCGCCTTCCTGAATTCCAGTTTCACTTTCCCGCCCTGGAATTGTCACCCGCCGGCAATTTATGGTGGAATAACCGGCTTTCCGCAGCATGACTCTAA
>CAZXGW010000042.1:6227-10592 GCA_964640355.1 uncultured Enterobacteriaceae bacterium | reverse complement strand
CATGGCCTTCCGGTTGACCTTGCCCGTCTCCTCGCGGCGGAATTCCCTGTCCATCAACAGGCGGATGAGCTTCGGATAACTCATGAAGGAGCCGCCGTTCGGGTGATCCGTCGAGAGGATGATCCGCCAGGGATCCTCGGACAACAGAAACAGTTCCAGGCCGATGGCCCATTGCAGGGCGTGAACAAACACGTGTTCCTGGTAGCTGAATGGCACGATGCCGCAGCCGCTCTCGCATTCCGTATCGGCATTGACCCATTTGTTCTTGCTGATTCCGCGCAGCATGTAGGCGAGCGGGGCGTCCGCCGTCATGATCGTCGATTTTCCGAACATGACCTGGCCTACGTCGCAGGTGATGTTGGGATGGCTGTTGATATACTCCGCGATCTCCGCCGCCCTGGATTCCGGATTTTTGCCCGGTACGCCGCCGTAACTGTGGAACTGGATATGGGCGATGTGCAGGCGCTGGTCGCCGGCGGTGCGCATGGTCTCCAGTGTGGTCCGGTAATTGCCGCTGTGGCCGAGATTGTTGCAGTGGATGTGCGGCGGATGGGGCAACCGCAGTTCCGCCACCGTCCTGACGAAGGCCTCGATGATCTGGCGCGGCGAGATGTCGAAGACGTCGCTTTTTTCATTGATATCACTGACGTTGGCATTGCGCCTGCCTTTCCAGGGTTCATCGCCGCCCGGATTCACCAGCTTGGTGGTATAGGCCTTGGTGGAGTTCAGCCACCAGGCCACGGCCTGGCGAAATTCCTCATACCGGCCTTCTTTCAGCAGGCGATGGAGGAATATGTTGTTGCCGAGCAGCACGTAAAAGCCCTTGTCGATGACGGGGGTGTCGTGCAGTTCCTCCAGCGTATGGCGGGCGCCGATCGGGGTCACGGCCGCTTCCATGGCGGTGGTGTAGCCCAGCGTGGCATACCGGTAACCCGTGGCAAAGGTCGAGGGTACGGTGCCACCGGTGCCGGAGCGGGTGAAGGCGGTCCCGGGGTGAGGATCGCGGCGGTGGTCTTCGGGTTGCAGTTTCCGCGCCAGGTTGACCTTGGGTCCGGCGATGTGACAGTGAATATCAATACCGCCGGGCATGACCACCATGCCGGCGGCGTCGATGTGCAGTGTATCTTCGGGCACCGATTCGACGATCCTGCCGTCTTCTATGCAGATATCGCGGACGGCGCCGTCGATGCCATTGGCGGGGTCATGAACCTTGCCGTTGACGATGCGCAGCCTCGATGTCATCGGCGCCTCTTTTTTCTTGTTATTATTATTTGTGGAATCCCGGAAAAGGGGGATTCGCTGGTGTTATACCGGTTGCCGTTGCGCAACTTTTGCCTCGCCGCGCGCCCCCGTCGCACCTCGCCTCGCCAGTACCAGTTCATGAACCCGTTTTCTGATCGCGGTCAGGATCTCTTCATCCGTAGGGTACGGCGAATCAAAGGCCTTCCGCAGTGTTATCGGGACATCGTCCATCCGGTACACCGTGCCTGCCGTGTTGATGCCGTAAGTGGCCGTGGTGAAGACCACGTGGGAGAGGTTCGTGGTTTCCGTTTGTTTCGTGTCCAGCGTAATGACGGGGATCCGGCGCAGGTGTTCGGTGGCGGCACGCGGGAAATTGGAGGCCGGGTCGCTCGCGACGATCAGCGCGGCGTCCGCCTCGCCCCGCGACAGCGTGTCCACCGTGGTGAATTCACCGGGGTTGAAGCGCGGGTAGCCGCGGCTGAAATTGACGCCGAACGGGAAACCCGTCTGCCACGACACGACGTTGTCCGCACCGGTCACATTGCCGTGGCCGCGGACCGGCTTGGCGACGAAGTGGGTGTATTCATTGAGATCCGTGGCCAGCGCCAGCAGGGCGCCGGAATTGAAGTGCCGGCCGCGGGTCATGGTCAGTCCCATGCCGAAAAACAGCACGCCGTAGCGGCAGTTTTTCATGCGTTCGACGAGATCCGTGAGAGTCTCCAGCGAGACACCGGTGATCGCTTCAATCCCGGGGTTGATCCGGCGACCCTTGACCAGGGCGCGCAGGGCCCAGAGGAGTTCGAAATCACGGCCGGGCTTGACCAGTAAAAAGATATCGGCGACCGGCGTGCTCGGCGTCTTCCTGACATCGACCAGCACCACGGTGCGATCCTTCTTGCCGTTGGGGATGTACATGCCCTTGGGTGTTACAGCGTAACGGGTAAAGTGCCGGGGGTGAGATTCGGCCGGGTTGCCGCCCCAGTACATCACGAAATCCGCCCGGTTTTTCACCTCGCCAAGCGTCATCGTGCTTTCACCGACACCCTGGAAAGCGATGCCGGATGGCCCGTGGCAGACCGAGGTGGTGGTGTCGACGTTGCCCTGGATGATGTCGGAAATGGCCACCGCCTGGCGCTGGGCCTCGCAGGTGGTGTCGCTCAGACCGTACGTGATCGGAAATCGGGCCCGGGCCAGCACCCTGGCCGCTTCTTCCACCGCCTCTTCGATCGGTACCTCCCGGCCGTCGATCGCCGCCGCCGGACCTTCGCTAACGCCATGCTCGGCGAACCACGCCCGTCCCAGCACGCAGGCGTTTTTCGCCTTGGTGATTTTTTTCTGGTCCAGGTCCACGGTGAGTTCCATGTCATCGCAGACGCAGCCGCAGAACGTACAGGTAGCATTTTTGACTATCTGAATATTTTCACTCATTCGGTAACCTCGTCTCCGCATTTTCGGCGGGTGAGCCATCCGCCTTTTCCACCCGGACCTCCATCTGTTTCGAGAGCGGCATCCCGCTGCCCGCGGTGTCACTGGCCATCAGGCGGGAGGACGGCGGGCCATAGGCGATGAACAGTACGCCGGCTGGCAGTTCGCCCGGTTTGCGGCCCTTGCAGCGGACGATGGCCTCGCCCGTGGCGTTGCTCAGGCGCACCGGGTCACCATCCTGCAGGTTTAATCTTGCCATATCGTCCGGGTTCATCTCCACCGTGGAAGTCACTTCAAGGTATTCCTCTTTCAGCTTGCCTTTGTTGAGAGATGTCCCCTGCTTGCTCGACCGGCCGGGGATCAGGATCATGGTTTCCGCCACGAAATGCTCCAAGTCACTGTTACTGGGGGTCATTCTGACAACATGGCGGTAAAAATGCCTGCGCCTGCTTTTTATCACGACACTATTGTCACTGATGATCAGCCTCTATTATAGTCGTCTGGGCGGCTAATGCACACCGGAAAAATTCACCTGCGACAAGGGCTTGAGCAGCAGTCCTTGAGTGTATCTCAATTATCGTTCATGCAGTATGATAGGGCACGTGCAGGCTGTTTACGTGTAGAGCCTGCCCATCATCCCGGATGCGCCCAAGTACCTAATCTTGACTGATCACAACGAACATTTTTCGGGGCCTGCAGAGGAAAAGCTGAGGGTGACCGTCATTTCCCCCGCGCGTTTACATCTCGGTTTCATCGACATGCACGGCGGCCTGGGTAGAACCTACGGCAGCCTTGGCGTATGCCTGGAAGACATCGCCACCCGCCTCACCGCGATCCCGTCGAATGACGTTATCATCCAGGGGCCCTCCGGCCACCGTGCCAGTCTTTACGCCGGCCGGATACTGGAGCATCTCTCCATACCCAAGGGCATCGCCATTACCGTCCATGAGGCCATTCCGGAACACGCCGGCCTTGGATCGGGGACTCAGTTGTCGCTGGCCGTGGGCACCGCCATCGCCACTCTTTATCAGCGGGAGATTTCGGTCCGGGAAATCGCCAACCTCATGGGCCGCGGCGCCCGGTCCGGCATCGGCGTGGGGGCCTTTTCCCTGGGCGGGTTTCTGGTCGACGGCGGCCGCGGGGACCACACCGGCGTCCCGCCGATCATCAGTCATCTTCGTTTCCCGGAAGCGTGGCGGCTTGTCCTGGTGTTTGATCAGGAGCGGCAGGGCGTCCACGGTGACCACGAGCGGGAGGCGTTTCAACATCTGCCGCCCATCGGCGAGCGGATAACGGAATACCTCTGCCGGCTCACCCTGATGCAGGTGCTGCCGGCCTTGGTGGAGGCGGATTGCCGGCGGTTCGGCGCGGCCATTACGGCGATTCAGGAGCGGGTGGGCGACCATTTCGCGGCCGTCCAGGGGGGGCGCTTCTGCAGTCCCCATGTCAGGGAGATCCTGCCGTGGATGCAGGCGCACGGGGCGGCCGGCATCGGTCAGAGTTCCTGGGGCCCCACCGGTTTCGCCCTGTTTGCCAATGAAACCCAGGCCTATCAGGCATTGAAAACGGCGCGGGACAAGTGGCATGCCGAACGGGGCCTCGCCTTCAAACTCTGCCGGGCGCGGAATCAGAAGGCCGAGGTCAGGCTCGAGCCGATGCCCGCGGCGGGAAATATCAAGCTAAAACACCTCTGAGAGC
>CAZXGW010000042.1:0-6127 GCA_964640355.1 uncultured Enterobacteriaceae bacterium | reverse complement strand
CTGCACATCTTCAATCCGACGAAAAACGTCAGCCCGTTTGATGTCAACATGGCCTACGAAGCGGAATTTGACGGCGTCATCCCCTACACGGAAGTCAATCTCGAGGACATCCATTCCCTGACGCAGGACACCATCTTTTCCCGCGGCCCGACCGGCGTGAAACGCACCGGTATATTCATCGGCGGCCGGGAATTCGGACTGGCAGTGGACATGCTGCTACGGGCCAAGGTGGCCATGGTGCCGCCGTTTGTCGTCTCGGTGTTTGTGGATCCCAGCGGCGCGATTACCACCGCCGCGGCGCTGGTGGCGTGCATCGAGGTGTGGTTGAAAAAGAAAACCGGCAATGATCTGGAAGGCAAGAATATCCATATTTTCGGCGGCACGGGCCCGGTGGGGGTCTGTGCCGGGATTCTGGCCACCAGTTGCGGCGCCAATGTGTTTCTCGCCTCCCACCGCGGCAAGAAAGTCGGGCAGGAAATTGCGGAGGAATATAACAAGCGCTTCAGCGTCAGGATGCAGGGTGAGGATTCGGGTTCGGAAGAGGCAATCCTCAAACTGCTAGAGAACTCGGATGTGATCGTGGGGGCGGCCAGGGCCGGCATCCAGATCCTGACGCGATCTCAACTTGAAAAGGCGCCGAGGCTTGTTGTCGCCGCGGATGTCAACGCCGTGCCACCCGCCGGTATCGAAGGTGTGGACTTGCATGATATGGGCAAGGAACTGGAGTTCACGCCGAACCGGGCCGTCAGTATCGGCGCATTGGCCATTGGCAATGTGAAGTACAAGGTCCATTACCGGATGTTCCAGATGATGAAGAACACCGATGAACCCCTGTACCTCGACCACGTGCAGGCCTTCAAAACGGCCAGAGAGTATGCCGCAAAATAGGCCCTACCTGATCATCGCCCAGTCCGGACGCGCCTTAGCTACATCCGCCGGACGGGCGGGGATTGCCGTCCACGTTATCGACCGGTTTGCCGATGTGGACACCGCCGCCCTGGCATTGAGCTGCAACGCCGTCGCCGGTGGTGCTGACCGGATCGAGGGTGATCATCTGCTGCACTTGCTGGACGGGTTTCACGGGTGGCCACTGGCCGGTATCGTCACCGGCGGCGGCCTCGAAGCCAGCCCGGAGATACTGGAAAAAATCCCCCGCTACGGGCGGCTTTGCGGAAATTCGGCACGTACCGTCAGAGAATGCAAGGACCCGCTGCGGTTTTTTACCCTGCTCGACAGGATCGGCATACCGCACCCGGAGATACGCATGCAGCCGGCGAGGGCCGGTGACTGGCTGCTCAAACGTTGCGGCGGAGCGGGCGGCGGCCATATCCGGCCTTACCTCGCGGGGGAGGCCCTCCCGCCGGAACATTATCTCCAGGAAAGACTGGAGGGGCGTCCCCTGTCCGCCGTATTTATCGCCAACGGCATCCGGGCGAGGATTGCCGGTTTCAATGAAACCTGGACCTGCGCCAGCGCGGCGGGCGACTACCGCTATGCCGGCGCCGTGAGCATTGCAGGTGACGCCCTGGCATACCGCGCGGAGCTTGAGGCTGTCATTTACCGCCTGGCAGAGGCATTGACCCTGCAGGGACTGTGCGGCCTGGATCTGGTCGACACCGGTAATGATTTCAAGATATTGGAGATCAATCCCCGCCCAACGGCGACTTTCGAACTGCATGAACGGGACACCTCGCTGTTTTGGGCGCACCTTCGTGCCTGTGAGGGTGAACTCGTAGATCTGCCGGGGGACGATGACTCCCGAGGGCATCAGGTGTGCTATTCCGGTGCAGACTTCACGGTAACGCCGGTAAACTGGCCCATCTGGGTGACCGATCGGCCCACCCCCGGGCGGAAAATCGCGGCAGGAGAGCCGGTATGCACAGTCCAGGCGCAGGCCGGCAGCACTCGGGAGGTAAAGAGTCTGCTGGCGAAGCGGGAACGGGAAGTGACCGCTCTCCTGGGCGGACATCGGCGCGCCGCCTGAGGCATGCCAGAAAACCAAGAATAATCAATAAAATGGTACAGAACACCCCGCTGCCCAGCGTCAATGCCCTGGCCGCACCGCTCGTCCGCGCGCTAATCGCGGATGCCGTGCCGTTGCGGCTGGCCATTTCACACCTGGATAACGGTGCCACGGTGGTGGACGCCGGGATCGAGGCCCGGGGCGGGCTCGAGGCGGGCCGCCGGATTGCGGAAATTTGCCTGGGCGGTCTGGGCCAGGTCAGGCTGCGCGCGTCCACGAATTTCGAACAGTGGTCCTGGCACGTGGATGTCCATACCTCACACCCGGTCATCGCCTGTCTGGCCAGCCAGTATGCCGGCTGGAGCCTGTCTCACGGCGAGGGCAAGGGAGCGTTCAACGCCTTGGGCTCGGGGCCCGGACGCGCCATGGGCAGTAAAGAGAAATTATTCGATGAGCTGGCTTACCGTGATCAGGGAGACACCGCCGTAATCGTTATCGAGGCGGATGTCATTCCACCACCGGCTATCGCCGACAAGATCAGCAGCCAGTGCGGAATCACCCCGGACCGCCTGACCCTGATCATCACCCCGACCTCCAGCCTCAGCGGGGGGGTGCAGGTGGTTTCCCGGGTACTGGAGACGGCATTGCACAAGGCCCATACCCTGGGCTTCCCGCTCCACCAGATCGTGGACGGGGCCGGCAGTGCCCCGGTATGCCCGCCTTCCCCGGATTTCATGACGGCCATGAGCCGGACCAATGACGCCATCCTGTTTGCCGGGCAGGCCCACCTGCTGGTGGACGCTGGCGATGACGATGCCCGGGCCCTGGCGCAGAAACTGCCGAGCAGTGCCTCCCGAGACTACGGGAAACCCTTCGGCGCGGTCTTCAAGGCCGTCGGCTATGATTTTTACAAAATTGATCCGATGCTATTCAGCCCCGCCCGCGTGGCCGTCACCTCGTTAACGAGCGGCAAGACCTTCCACGCCGGTAAACTGGACTGGCCGCTACTCGACAAATCATTCAGTCAACCCTGTGACTAGACCCGCTCCGCATATCGCGATCGTCACCGACGATCCCGGCTGGCACGGCGAACAGCTATGTGCCGCGCTGGCACGCCATGGCCTGTCCGGTCATTACCTTTCGCTCACGGAATGCCGGTTCACTATGGATGACAGGGGGGCATGCCTCTCCCTGCCGGGATTCGACGATCAGCGGCCGGTGGGTGTCTTTGTACGGGGTATCCCCGGCGGCAGTCTGGAGCAGGTAATTTTTCGCCTGGATATCCTGCACGCCCTGGTGGAGCTGGGCGTGGTGGTCTATAACGCGCCGCGGGCGATAGAGCGGACAGTGGACAAGGCGATGACGAGCTTCTTGCTCCGGCGCGCCGGCCTGCCTACGCCGGACACCTGGGTGTTTGAATCGCGGGAAGAAGCCGAGGCTGTTTGCTGCCGTGCCTTTGCCAGGGGCCAGAAGCTGGTTCTCAAGCCCGTGTTCGGCTCCCAGGGCATCGGGGTACAGCTCGTCGATCGCCATACCGGCCTCGTCCCGGACGAGCGTTTTGCAGGACTGTATTATCTGCAGGCGTTCGTGGACAGGGGCGAACCCGGCTGGTTTGACATCCGCGTGTTTGTTATCGACGGCCAGGCCCGTGCTGCCATGCGCCGGCACGGGCAGAGCTGGGTCACCAATCGCGCCCAGGGCGCCCGATGCGAATCCCTGCCACTGGGCGAGGGACTGCGTGAACTCGCGGAAGCAGCGGTGCGGGCGATTGGCATTGATTACGCAGGCGTGGACCTGATCCCGGATGCAGACGGCCAACTCCAGGTCATCGAAGTCAACGGGATCCCGGCCTGGCAGGGGTTGCAAGGGGTGACGGACCTCAATATCGCCAATTGCCTCATCGACCATTTCGTCCGGCGCATCGGTACCACCCACGTCCTGACCGTAATGCCCTGACCGATGCGGTGATGAACAAGGCAAATCTGCAGCCGATCGTCCTGTCCTGTTTCCTCACCGAGGTCAACGCCCTCAAACCGGGCAATGTCAGTCGCTATGCTGAAGGCCACGGCATGACAGTGACGGATTTCATCCGCAGCGCCGAACTGGTCACTCCCATACTCTGCAACCGGGCCCTGACCGCGGGTGAGCGCATCCTCGAAGCGATCAGGGCCACGATGAACCAGGTGGGGTATAACACCAACCTGGGGATGGTGCTGTTATACGCACCGTTACTCCGGGCGGCCGAAACCCGGGCGAAAAACTCCGTTGCTGCATTGCAAGAACAGCTCCATATCGAACTGGACGCCATCGACCGGGAGGAAACGATACGGGTCTACGAGGCAATCCGCCTGGCCAATCCCGGCGGGCTTGGACAGAGTGACAAATATGACGTAAATTTAGAAATGACCGGCCGCCTGAACGAAGCGATGGCCGAGGCCAGCCACAGGGATTACATCGCAAAACAGTACGTTACCGCCTTTGCCGATGTATTTCTGACAGGCCTGGCCTGTATAAAGGAATTCACCCGGCGGTGGAATAGTGTAGAATGGGCCGTCGTTGCCTGTTACCTGACTTTTCTGGCTGAGTTCCCGGATTCCCATGTCCAGCGGAAACTGGGTCAGGTGGCAGCGCAGCGGACATGCGCCAGGGCGAAAACGATCGCCGGCCAGTTTATAAAAAACGATAATCCGGTTAACGCCATAGACGCGTTGCTGGAGTTTGACAGGGAGCTGAAAAATTCCGGTATAAACCCGGGCACGAGTGCAGACCTTGCCGCAGCGAGCCTGCTGGTATACGAGCTGACCAGGTAAAGAAATAACAACTATTGCCGCAACAGAACGCCGCGGCAACAGCAAGTAAAAAAAATTACAACACGAAATGAGACAGGATGGCAGCAATGTCTATTGTCGATAGGCTTTTAAACATTTTAACAGGAGGAGGAAAAAAGATGGCGGTCATTGATAGAGTACTCGTAGGTGAATCACTGGTTGGTGATGGTAATGAAGTGGCCCACATTGACCTGATCATGGGGCCGCGGGGCAGTGCAGCGGAAACAGCATTTTGCAATGCCCTGACGAACAACAAGGACGGTTTTTCCACCTTGCTGGCTTTGGTCAGTCCCAATCTTGCTTGCAAACCCAATACCATTCTGTACAACAAGGTAACCATCAAGGGGGCGACCCAGGCCGTGCAGATGTTCGGTCCGGCGCAGCGTGCCGTTGCCATGGCGGTCATGGATTGTGTCGAGGATGGGACAATACCGGCTGCCGAGGCAGATGATATTTTTATTACTGTCGGCGTGTTTATTCATTGGCTGGCGGAAGATAACAACAAGATCCAGGACTACAACTACCAGGCAGTCAAGGAATCCATCAAGCGCGCCGTGGCCCGCGAACCGAAGGCCAAGGATGTGGTGGCGAAGAAAGGAACCGTTGATCATCCGTTCCAGGCGCATAAATAAGTTTGGTTATAACAATAATTAAAACTTTGCAGTCGGGCTGAAAAATCAGCCATTGCCATGTTAATGCCCCGTACCCCGGGGCATTTTTTATGGCTGTCCGTCTAATGACACGACTGGATGTCTGCGCGGGATATTCGGCGACTGTGCAACGCCGTAGCCAGAAGCACACCGGCCACACCCTCCTCGCGGAGACGCACGAGATCGCCGTGGTGTCGTACGCCGCCGGCCAGGAAGATCCGTCTGCCGGCGGCGTACGACCTGATCCTGTCGAGCAAGACCGTATCGGGACCCTGATCGGTACCGACGCGGTGGAGGCACATGACGATAACGTTTTCCGGCCAGATATCCGCCCGCACCAGCAGTTCGGGATCACCGGAAAAGGCCTCGCCCAGGAAATCCAGCGAAAGTACGGCGTCGCCGTGAACGGCAAGAAAACGCGATACGCCGGCAGGATTGATGCCGGTTTCACTGCCGATAACCGGCTTGACTGTCCATCGCCGCTGCTCCGTGCCTTGCCGTGTTTCCCGGTTTCCACGGTCTAGCCATACGGTCAGTTCCGGAAACATCACCGAGAGCTCCTCCATGACGGCTTCGTTGTTCCCTTTGCCCTCAATCGCATCGAGATCGGCCATATAGATTATTTTGAAGCGATAAATCTCCAGAAAAGCCTGCAGCACGCTGGCGGGTCGGGCATCCCGGCAGAG
>CAZXGW010000041.1:7209-10690 GCA_964640355.1 uncultured Enterobacteriaceae bacterium | reverse complement strand
GCTCTTCTTCCTTCAGCTTCAGCAGCTCCAGGTCTCCGGCTTCCCGGGCCGCGGCAATCGAGTTCTCGGCCTGCTGAACTTCTTCGGCGTTTTTCCTCGCCTGCGCGAGCCTGGTCTCGGCGGACTTCATTTCGGCTTCGAGTCGCTGCTGTTTTTCCCGGAGTTTTTCCGCGTCCGCTTCCGCGGCGCCCCATAATGCCTCCGCCTTCTCCCGGGTTTTCTGGATCTCGTCGAGAGCCTCCTGGATCTTCCTCGACTCCCGTTCCATTTGGAGGCGTTCTTCCACCAGCCTGGCCTGTTCCGCCGTGCGTTCCAGTTCGAATTCCTTCTTTAACTCCTTGATGATGACCTTCGCCTCCTGGCTGACGGCTTTCCGCGCGACATCGGCGATGGCTTCCTCGCGCAGCGACTGATCCCTTTCCTGGTTGGCCCGGACAATTTCCTCGGCGAGCTTGCGCCGCTCCTGCTCCAGCATGGCCTTGATCCTGTTCTGCATCGCCTTCTCCATGGCTTCCTGGTCAGCGCGTTTTTTCTCCGCCTCCCGTTCCAGCGCCTGGCGGGATTTTTCAAACTGTTCCCGCAGTTCTTCCCGGTCCCGGTCGAGCTGCTCTTCCGCCTGTTTCTTCAGTTGGCGGAGTTTTTCCATCTCCCTGGCATTCTGCTCGTAGATCTCCTGAAACTTTATCTTCTCTTTCTCCAGCCGCCGATCGGCTTCCTGTTTCCTCTTCCTCAACGCCTCCGCGTCCTGTTTCCGTGACGTTCGCGCCCTCGTGCCCGGAATCTTCCCCGTTTCCGGCAAGGACTGCCCTGCTCCCTGCGGATCGCCCGGTCCCGCCTCCTTGTTCACTCTCCCGCCGTCCTCCCCGGGTACCGCGCCGGAGACGGCGTCGCCCGCGGGAACGCCTGATCCCGGCATGGCTGCCAGGCCGTTCTCGAGATAACACGCGTTGTAACCGCGCTTGGCCAGCAGGAACGCGGCGGCGGAACTGCGCACACCGGTATCGCAATAAACCACGTAGCGCCTGTCCGTCTGAAGCGCTCCGGTTTCCGTGCGCAGTACGTGGAGGGGGATATTGATGCTGCCTTTTATATGCGAGGCCTTGTGCTCGTCCGGAAACCGGACATCCAGCCAGTAGGCCCCCGCGGCCACGAATTTCCCGGCATCGTAGTACGAGACCGCCTCGATCGCCGGTTTTTCCACGAGATTGATGAAATTTTCCTTGCTGAGTTTCATCAGGACGCCGTCCGTCAGCATGGTGACCGATACGTTATGCTTGGCGTTGGTAAGCAGGGCCTCATCACCGAAACTGTCGCCGGACTGCAATTCGGTCAGCTTGATCGGTTTTGATCCGGAAGACGTGGTACGGCTGACCTCGCAGCGACCTTCCCGGATGATATAGTAATAATCACCCACCTCGTCCTGCCTGATGACAGTGTCGCCCGCCCTGACGTCCACGTGTTTAAGCAGGGTAAACAACTGGTAAATGTTTTCGGTGGGGAGGCGGCAAAACAGTGGTGACTGCAGCATGCTGGTCATCCAGTCGCCGGCGTCTTCCGCCATGTCCCTGATCTCCCTGACGTGGCCGCCATTCTGCGTGTCGGATATTCTCCCGGCATCGATCACCATCAGCCTGTCGAGCGCCAGCCTGTCCAGCTTCAGGATGGTCACTTCCGTTTTCGCCCTCGCCGAAAAATGGTGGGGCTGCAGCTGCGCTACCGGGTAACGCGCCCGCTCGGTCCCGCTGGTTATGGTGTTGTCCACGCGGCTGCCGGCGAGCATGTCAATTTCACCCTTGAGCAGATAATACGAGGCATCGTCTTTCTCTCCCTGCCTGAATATGTATTCCTTCTTCCTGAAGGTGAGGATATCCGCCATCCGGACCACCTCGTCCTGATGCTCCGGCGTAAAATAATTGATGGGTATAAACCACCTGATCAGTTCGTTGAAGTGTTCTTTATCTGACGACATGGGGAATTAATCACCTCGTGCGCGTATCCCGGTGAACCAGAATAAACAATCGTATAGGAGATTCAAGCCGCGATTGCAACGCCGTGCTTTCCACCGCGTGAAATAGTTGGCAAAATCTGCCCGCGGAAGTGAGTTCCCTGTCACATAGGCGGTATCCCGTTCCCGGCCGTTGATGATTACAGCCCCCAGCGTGCCGGCTAAAAATCATCGGGATAAAGCACGGAGCTTCCGTCCATGTCGCCGGTATCACGGTAATTCATGGGCACGGCCTGCGGATCGAACACGGCGCCGTCCACGACCCGGCCGACCACGATCACATGATCCCCGGCCGGGCATTTGTGACTGAATTCGCAGTCAAAATACGCCATGGCTTCGTCCAGGATCGGCGCACCGGTGGCGCCGCGGTGCCAGCGGATGCCCTCAAGCTTGCCGGTGGCTGCCGGCCGGCCAAATCGCCGGGCCAGGCCCTGACGGTCATGCGGCAGGACGTTCACGGAAAACACCCCGCCCTGGATCAGCATGTCGCAGGAGGAATGGCCGGGGTTGATGCTGAGTGCAAGCAGCAGCGGATCAAAGGACACCTGCATGACCCAGGCGGCGGTAAAGGCATTGTCTTTGTGCTCGTGTGTGACGCCGATCACATAAACGCCGTGGGTCAGAAGCCGGAAAAGCGATGCGAGATCCTCGTTCATTCAGGTTGTCAGCGAGTACTGCCGTTTAACCTTCCACCTAGCGTACATCCTCGTCGTCTTCCGGACGCTCCCGGAAAAACTTGCGCCCGGTGATCATCGACGATACCAGGCCGCTGCCTTCCTTCAACTCGGTCACCACCACGCCCGCGATGTGCAACGCGATCAGGAACAGCAACAGGAAAAACACGACTTCATGGGTCTCCGCAAAACCTTTCCGGAACGCCCGCATTTCTTCGTAAGCCTGTTCGTCCACGTTCTCTTTCGAGCCCGGCTTCACGAGCCTGAGTTTTTCATGATCTTCGCCGGTGCCGGCCACCCATTCCTTGATCTCGTGACCAAACGGGGGATAAAAGAGGTCCGTGCCGGCCAGCACCAGGCCGGTGACGGCCTGGGTCAACAGCAAAACCAGCAACACCGTCACCATCACCCTCGCGAGCGGGTTATGACCGAGATACCGCAGTGGATGGCCGCTCAGGAAACCGGAAACGTAGGAAGCAAGCGCCCGCCCGTAGCCCCTGCCGCCCGGGAGAATCGCCCGCCAGCGGGCGAAGCGGTTGCCGGTGAAGGCCCAGATGAAGCGCCACAAGAGGTTCGCACAAAAGACATAGCCGATGTAGACATGCACCGACTTGAGCAGCAGCTTGCCGTCGGCAGTGACCCCCAGGGCGGCGGCGTTCATGATGACGAGCCCGATGCCGATCAGCCCGACGACCGAGATCACGTTGACCCAGTGAAAAAGACGCGTGGTTCGATCCCAGACGGGATACTCTTTTAATATCTCCTGCGACAGCGGTGTTTGTTCCATTTGATTTGTCTCAAT
>CAZXGW010000041.1:0-7109 GCA_964640355.1 uncultured Enterobacteriaceae bacterium | reverse complement strand
TCCAGGGGATCCAGCAGCCGGTTGAGTTCTTCCTCGCCAAGGTCCGTCATCTCCTTCGCCACGTCCTTCACCGGCCGGCCTTCGGCATAGGCCCGCTTTGCGATCTGCGCGCCTTTTTCATAGCCGATGACCGCGTTCAATGCAGTTACGAGGATCGGGTTGCGTTCAAGCGCCCGTTCAATCTGCGCCCGGTTGACGGTAAAACCGGCAATTGCCTTGTCGGCCAGCAGGCGCGACGCGTTGGCCAGGATTTCGATGCTCTGGGCGAGGTTATAGGCGATCACGGGCAGCATGACGTTCAACTGGAAGTTGCCGGACTGGCCGCCCAGGGTGATCGTCACGTCATTGCCGATCACCTGCGCGCAGACCATGCACACCGCTTCCGGGATCACCGGGTTCACCTTGCCGGGCATGATGCTGCTGCCCGGCTGCAGGCCGGGCAGTGCGATTTCGCCGAGGCCCGCGAGTGGCCCGCTGTTCATCCAGCGGAGATCGTTTGCGATCTTCATAAGGCTCACCGCCACCGTTTTCAATTGGCCGCTCATCTCGACGGCGGCATCCTGGGTGCTCAACCCCTCGAAGAAATTGTCCTTGCTCCGGAAGTTCATCCGCGTCGCCGCCGACAGGTTGGCCGCCACCCGTGGCCCGAACTCGGGATGCGCATTGATCCCCGTGCCTACGGCAGTGCCGCCCAGCGGCAGGGCGGCAAGCCTCTCCAGTGTTCCGAACACCCGGTCCCGGCCGTAGCGGACCTGGGCCTCCCAGCCGGTCAATTCCTGGGCGAGCGTCACCGGCATGGCATCCATCAGGTGCGTGCGGCCGGTCTTGACGATGTCCCTGAACTCGGCGGCGCGTTTAGCGATCGCCTCCGCCAGGTGGTCCAGGGCGGGCAGGAGCTGCTCGCCGGCCAGCAGGACACCGCTCACGTGGATGGCCGTCGGGATCACGTCATTGCTGCTCTGCCCCATGTTGACGTGATCGTTCGGATGCACCCTGCGACCGAGCCGCCGGCTGGCGAGCGTGGCGATGACCTCGTTGGCATTCATATTGGTGCTCGTGCCCGATCCGGTTTGGAAGATATCCACCGGAAAATGCCGGTCATGGCTGCCCCTGGCCACCTCGTTCGCCGCCCCCTCGACGGCCTCGGCCATGTCGGACTCGATCAGCCCGAGTTCCAGGTTGGCCCGGGCCGCCGCGGCCTTGATCAACCCGAGGGCCCGGATCACGGCGCGCGGCATGGCCAGGCCGCTGACCGGGAAATTCTCCACCGCCCGCTGCGTCTGCGCCGCGTACAGGGCGTCCGCGGGGACCCGCACTTCGCCCATGCTGTCTTTTTCTATCCGGTAATCCTTATCGGCCATGTGCCTGTCCTCCCCTCGTACGGTTGCCGTGATGCTCGTCAGTGTAAAAGCGGCACGCCGTCATTGAACACCTCGAACGTGCCGCGCTTCAGGATCGTCCAGTCTTCATTGCCGGTAAGCGGTCTGGTTGCGATCACCGTAACGATGTCCCTCGGCGTCGTGACCTCGCTGAAATTGACGGTCATGTCCTCGTCGATCAGGCGCGCTTCCCCGAACGGCGCCCGCCGGGTTATCCGGCACATCCTGGTGCTGCAATAGGCGTAAAGATTCCTGGAATCGCTCAACAGGAAATTGGCGGTGCCCAGCTCATCCAGCCGCCCTGCCAGGTCGTGAATGAGTTCCACCAGTGCCCGCGGTTGGCGGCGATAATCCGGGACCCCGGTGCGGATCTGTTCCAGCATCCAGCAGAAGGCGTGCTCGCTGTCCGTGGTGCCAACCGGCCGGTAAAACCCGAGGGGAAATTTCTTGATCCCCTTTAACTGGCCGTTGTGCGCAAACACCCAGCTCGCGCCCTGCAGTTCACGCACAA
This sequence comes from uncultured Enterobacteriaceae bacterium, assembly GCA_964640355.1. GTDB lineage: Bacteria > Pseudomonadota > Gammaproteobacteria > Eutrophobiales > Eutrophobiaceae > CAZXGW01. Next base: position 5,219 of record CAZXGW010000041.1, on the reverse strand, counting down.
AGGGATGGGTATTCTCGAGGCAGACCCGCCCGCGGTTGGCCTTGCGCACGTGACTGATGACGATCTTGCTCTTGATCGAATAATGGCGGATGAGCTGGGCGATCTCCGAATCGGCGCTGGCTGCCGGGTCATGAAACAGCCGGCAGCCCCGCCCTTCGTAGAAGCCTATTCCCCAGCCGTCGCGGTTCGGCCCGGTCCGCCCGCCCCGCTGCATCAGTCCGGAAAAGCTGAAACAGATGTCGGTGGGGACATTTGCGCTCATGCCGAGGAGTTCACACATAGCATCTGCAAGGCCTTACGGCTCTCATTTTAACCCCTCTGCGCCGGGGTCAACGATTTTGTATTATGATAACCATCAAGGTATGGGCAGATACACCGTTTTCCACCGGGCTTGCGCACTCCTGCTGGCCGTCCTCCTCGCCGCAGGCGGCTGCAGCGAGGATAACCCCGCTTCACCGGCGAAAGAGCAGGCCAGCGCCGCGCCGGCTGACCGCGTATACGCGACGGATCCCGCCGAACCGCCGCTGCCCGCCAGCACCAGCCAGGCACAGACGCAATTCAATATCGGCAACAAGAGCTACCTGTTTGATGTCTCCGACCACACATACGAGGAACTCGAGGCCCTCCTGCAGCGGGCGGCGGAGATCAGCCAGCTGCAACCGCAAAATTACGATCAACTGGATATCGTCATGATCCTGCATGGGCCGGACATCGACTGGTTCACGCTCCGCAATTACGAGCAGAACAGGCGGCTGGTGGATCTCGCCGCCAGGCTTGATGCCTTTGAAATCATTGACATGAAGGTCTGTGAAACCGTCATGGATATGCGCGGCGTCAGGCGCGAGGAAATACCGTCATTCATCGAGCCCGTACCCTACGCGCCGGACGAAATTAAAAGGCTGCTGAACGAAGGATATATCAATTTGTAGCGCCGGCCTGCCCGCCGCGCCATAACCCGCCACCACCCGAGGAGAACCCATGGCCGGACAGGAAAAATCCCTGCACTTGACGGTACTGATGACGCCCGACATGGCGAATTTCGCGGGCAAGGTCCACGGCGGCGCCATCCTGAAGCTCCTGGACCAGGTGGCCTACGCCTGCGCCGCCCGCTACTGCAACCGCTACGTGGTCACCTCGTCGCTCGACCAGGTCACCTTCAGGGAGCCGATCCACGTCGGCGAGCTCGTTTCATTCCGCGCCCACGTGAACTACGTCGGCAAATCCTCCATGGAGGTTGGCGTCAAGGTCATCGCGGAAAACCTGCACACCCGGCGGAAGCGGCATACCAATTCCTGTTATTTCACCATGGTGGCCGTGGATGACGAGGGCAGGCCCGTCCCGGTCTCGCCGCTCGAGCTGGAAAACGAATTCGAGAAAAAGCTCTACGAAGCCGCGGTAATGCGCAAGGAACTGCGGGAGGAGGCCATTGCACGCAATCGGGAAATCACGGCGGGCATCCCGAATTACAATACCGACGTGACCGGCTGAGCGCCGGTCCTGATTCCCTCTCTTTCCGCCCGCCAGAATCCGACGGGGCGACCGGATCAGAAATGCCGGTACCCCGCGCCCTCAGGTCGCCAGGTGACTCCATTCGGCCTCACCCACTGCAGGCCGGGTTGCGCGCAGATCCGGCCAATACAGGTGACGGGGCATTCCAGCGCGCGTTCTTCTTCGAACACGGACCGCTTCTCCGGCGGTACGGTGAAACTCAGTTCATAATCATCGCCCGCCGTGGCCGCGATCTCCCAGGCCGCTTCCCGGTCGAGCCGCTGCAGGGCTTCCGACAGGGGCAGTTTCTCCGGGTCAAGCCTCGCCCCGACACCGCTCGCCTCGAGCACGTGGCCGAGATCTGCCGCCAGGCCGTCCGAGAGATCAATCGCGCTCGTAGCCACCTCATGAAGGGCAAGGCCGAGTGCCACCCGCGGACTGGGCCGGTGCAACCGGCCACAGAGATAGGACTGATCGCCCGCGGACACCGCAGCTTGACCTGCCAACACCTTCAGGGCGAGGCCGGCATCGCCGAGCGTACCGGAGACGTAGACGAGATCGTCCGCGCGGGCGCCAGTGCGCCTCAGGCCTGAACCGGCAGGGACGAAGCCGTGGACTTCGAGGGTAACCGACAGAGGACCGCGGCTCAGATCGCCGCCGATGAGTGCCACGGCGTATTTTTCCGCGAGCTCGTTAAATCCGCGCATGAACTGCCCGAGCCAGGTTTCATCGGCCTCCGGCAGGGTGAGCGACAGGAGGGCCCAGGCCGGCTGCGCGCCCATGGCCGCGAGGTCGCTGAGATTGACCGCGAGGGATTTGTAACCGATATCCGCCGGCGCGGCATCGGGATGGAAATGCACGCCTGCAACCAGCGTATCCATGGACAGCGCGAGATCCATGCCGTCCGGCACGGCGACGATCGCCGCATCATCGCCGATACCGCAGCGGACATCGGGCCTTGCGCCGGATGGCGACTGGAAGTATTTCCTGATGAGTTCGAACTCGGAGAGGGGCATTGCCCGTCAGGAAGCCGTTTCCTGCGCCCTGATCCTGCGCGCCGCCCTGTCCAGCACGCCGTTGATGTAGCGGTGCGACTGTTCCGCGCCGAACATCTTGGCCAGCTCCACCGATTCATTCACCACCACGCGCCACGGCAGTTCCGGGTGAAACAGCAATTCGTACATGCCGATGTGCAGCACCGCGCGCTCCACCGGATCCAGTTCCCTGACCGGGCGATCCAGCAGGGGTGCCAGTTGCGCGTCAAGCTCGGCGAGCTGCCTGGCCGTGCCCTCGAGCAAATCGCGGAAATAGTTTTTGTCCGCCTTCCGGAGCTCGGTGCGTTCCTTTTCAAATTCAGCGATGACCTCGGCCATGGGTGCCTGCGTCATCTGCCACTGGTAGAGCGCCTGGACGGCGGAACGCCGCGCCCTGATCCGCGCATTCTTTGAAAAGGATCCACTCGCCGTCATGATTTCAGCTTCCGCAGGGTGGTGATTATCTCGAGGGCCGCGCGCGCCGCTTCCGCGCCCTTGTTGCTTTCCTCGCCGCCCGCCCGCTCCAGCGCCTGTTCGGCGTTGTCCACAGTCAGCACGCCGAAGATCACCGGAACATTGTGCCTGAGCGCCACCTCGCCGACGCCGCGCGCGCATTCGCTGGCAATGTATTCGAAGTGCGGCGTCTCGCCGCGGATAACGGCACCGAGGGTCACCACGGCATCCAGGTTGTTTGCTTCGATCAATCGCTGGGCAGCGAGGGGGATTTCGAAGGCGCCAGGCACGCGGACGATGACAACGTCGTCCTCTCCCAGGCCGGCGGCACGCAAGGTCTTCTGGCAGGCCTCCAGCAACCGATCGACTACGAAGCTGTTGAACCGGCTGGCGACGACGCCGATCGTGGCGTCTTCCACGCGCGGGATGTCTTCCGTGTAGGCTTGTTTTGCCATGGGGTTTCGATTCGGCCGCAGGCTTCAGTTGACGTACTCGATCACCTCGAGGCCGAAGCCCGAGATTGCGTGGATCCGCTTGGGCGCACTCAACACCCGCAGCTTGCGCACACCCACGTCGGACAGGATCTGCGCACCGAGGCCGATGGTGCGCAGGTCTTTCGTTTTCGGCTTCCTGGCCGCTGGCCGGTCATCATCCGGCTCGCTGTAGGCGGCAAGCTGGTTGATCAATTCCAGCGGCTCGATCTGGTTGCAGAGGATGACGACCACGCCCTCACCTTCCCTGGAAATCCTGGACAGCACGTCGCGGATCGGCCAGCCGCAGTTCTGGCGCATGCTGCCGGTCAGATCGCAGATCGGATTTTCCAGGTGCACGCGGACCAGCGTAGGTTTGGCGGGATCGATCCGGCCCTTGACCATGGCGAAATGCAGGTCGCGCTCAACGTTGTCGCGGTAGGCGATCAGCCGGAAGTCGCCGTATTCCGTCGGTAGATCGCATTCGGCCACGCGCTGGATGGTTTTCTCGTTCTCGATCCGGTAGCGGATCAAATCGGCGATGGTGCCGATCTTGAGATGGTGTTCGGCCGCGAAGATTTCCAGGTCCGGCCTTCTCGCCATGGTGCCGTCGTCTTTCAGGATCTCAACGATGACCGCGGCTGGAGTGAGCCCTGCAAGCCGGGCGAGATCGCAACCGGCCTCGGTGTGGCCGGCGCGGGACAGGACACCGCCGGGATGGGCCATCAGCGGAAACACGTGGCCGGGCTGCACCAGGTCGGAGGGCTTCGCGTCCCCGGCCACGGCCTTGCGAATCGTGAGGGCGCGATCGGACGCCGAGATGCCCGTGCTGACACCCTCCGCCGCCTCGATGGAGACAGTGAAATTGGTGGAGTCGCTGGAATAGGTGCCGCTCGCCATCAGCGGCAGGTTCAGGCGCCTGCAGTGATCGCGCGTCAGGGTCAGGCAGATGAGGCCCCGCGCGTAGCGCGCCATGAAGTTGATGTCTTCCGGGCGCACGTGCGCCGCCGCCATGACCAGGTCGCCTTCATTCTCGCGATCCTCGTCATCCATGAGGATCACGATCCGGCCCTGGCGGATCTCCTCGATGAGTTCTTCTGTCGTATTCAGCGCCATGTGTCTTCCGCGGCCGCGAAAATGCAGCCGGCGGAACGGATTATAACGTGCGGCCCCGACTATGCGTGAGGGCGGAACAGGGATTCCAGGTAGCGTGCGATGAGATCGACTTCGAGATTGACGGGCGTCCCCGGGCGGTAGTCGCCGAAGGTCGTCGCCGTCAGGGTGTGGGGGATGATATTCACGCCGAATGAATCTGCCTCCGTGGTGTTGACCGTCAGGCTGACCCCGTCCACGGCGATGGCCCCCTTTCGGCAGATAAACCTCATGAGCCCGGCCGGCGCCTCGAAGACAAACTGCTCGGACCGCCCCTCCGCCCGGCGTTCCCGGACCATGCCCACGCCATCCACGTGGCCGGCGAGCAGATGGCCGTTCAGGCGATCGGAGAGACGCATCGCCCGCTCCAGGTTGAGCTTCGCGCCGATCGAAAGCGACCCGAAGGTGGTGCAGGACAGTGTTTCCACGGAGACATCGACAGCAAATCCCTTCTCGCTGACCTCGACGACGGACAGGCAGGCGCCGTTTACGGCGATGCTGTCACCGGGCCTGAGGCCGGCGAGATCGAGTTTCCCGGCCTCGATGAGTAGACGGCGGTCAGCACCGCGATCCTCGATCGCCCGGATGCTGCCGATGGCTTCGATGATTCCGGTAAACATTG
>CAZXGW010000040.1:8772-10750 GCA_964640355.1 uncultured Enterobacteriaceae bacterium | reverse complement strand
TCTCTCAAAGGATCAAACCACCCCTTGCTGATTTGGCTGCGATATACTGCTGAAAGGTCAATACCGGGCCGCGTGTCATACCCATGGAAATGCTGAAACTCCCCGACGTTGAACAGCGGAAGACGTCGCTGATCGGGCGCGTGGCGCTGGTCGTGCTGGGTGTTTACGCCGCGATCGTTCTGGCGCTCATGCTTTACTGGAGCAATGAGCCGGACCTGTTCGACGTCCGCGCCGCGGCCGTAACACACCATGCAGAGGCGGGCGAGGCGATAAAGGGTTTTGTCACCACCGCGACCCTGATGCGCGTGGCCGAGACACTGCTCGACAAGCCGGGGGGTTATCTCAGCAACGACATCGCCCCGCCGGGCGTGCTGCTCGATAACATCCCGAACTGGGAATTCGGCGTCATCACCCAGGTGCGCGATCTGGCGCGCGCCCTGCGCAATGATTTCAGCCGCTCCCAGACCCAGTCCACGGAAGATCCCGACCTGTCCATCGCCGACCCGCAGTTCCATTACGATACGGAATCCTGGATCCTGCCGGCCACCGAGAGCGAGTATCGACGCGGCCTGGACGCGCTCGATCGCTATCTGGCGCGCCTCACCGACGTGCGCGAGCCGGATGCGCAGTTTTACACCCGCGCCGACAACCTGCGCGACTGGCTGGCCATCGTCGAGAAGCGGCTCGGCAGTCTTTCGCAGCGGCTTTCCGCGAGCGTCGGCCAGGTCAGGATCAACACTGATCTGGAAGGCGATCCCCAGGCGCGGCAGTCCACCGTGAAACCGGGCGTGCTCGAGGTCAGGACGCCCTGGCTTGAACTCGACGACGTGTTCTACGAGGCGCGGGGTTCCACCTGGGCGCTGATCCATTTTCTGCGCGCCGTTGAAATTGATTTCCGGGAGGTGCTCAACGACAAGAACGCGCTGGTGAGCCTGCGCCAGATCATCCGGGAACTGGAAGCGGCGCAGGCCACGGTCTGGAGCCCGATGATCCTGAACGGCACCGGCTTCGGGTTTCTGGCCAATCACTCGCTGGTGATGGCCTCGTACATCTCGCGCGCCAACGCCGCCATCATCGATCTGCGCAGCCTGCTGGCGCAGGGCTGAGGAATTTCCCCCTCATACCTGGTAGTTTGTGACCTGTCCGGTGATCGATTCCCTGATCTGCTGCCAAGGTACCGCGCGGATCATCTCCGGCATCGGTTCACTCTCCGCGTCGTCGAAATACACCAGGCTCTTCAGCAGGTGGTAGATGTTGTGATCGATATCCGGAAAGCGTCGCCGGCACAGGTCCAGAATACCGTCGAGCTGAACCGTCATTGCGAGGACCGCGAGCATCGCGTGGCGGGACGAAGCAATCTAAAACGCGCTGATTACACAGGAGGTGGGTTTGTTTCGATTCGCTCGCAATGACGTCGAAAAGATTTTTTCAACAGCCTGCTGGAAATTCCTGCACCCTTGAATCACCCCTGTCTGAATGTTTCCGACATGATGCGGCTGAAGAGCGTCCAGTCAGCGTCGCTCCACAGCACGAACCGGACGTGCCTGAGGTTCCGGAAGGCGTTGAAATCACGGATCGCGCCGAAGGCCACCTGCGCCGCCGGTTCCAGGGGATAGCCGAAGGCCCCGGTGGAGATCGACGGAAAGGCGATGCTGTGTAAACCATTTGCTTCGGCCAGGCTCAATGCGTTCCGGTAGCACTCGCCGAGCAGTCTGTCCTCGGGACGATCGACGCCGTAAATCGGCCCCAGGCAATGAATTACGTGCTTGTTGGGTAATTGATGCGCGCCGGTAATGACGGCCCCGCCCGGCCGGATCGGCGCGAGTGGCCGGCATTCCTCCGCCAGCCCGGAACCGGCCTTGCGGTGGATCGCGCCCGCCACGCCGCCACCCGGCAGCAGTTGCGCGTTGGCGGCATTCACGATCGCGTCCATGTCCGGCTGATCCGTGATGTCGCCTTGGCGGCATTCGACCGTGAC
>CAZXGW010000040.1:3391-8672 GCA_964640355.1 uncultured Enterobacteriaceae bacterium | reverse complement strand
CCATGATACGGCAGGCGGCATCCAGCAGGCATCCCGTTCTCCGGGGTGTGCCGGCTGAAAAACACCCGGCTTGATCGTGAAGAATCTTGTCCATCAGGTGTTCGCACAGGATCAGGCAATCGCCGTGGCGGGCCTGTGCCCCTTGCTGGTCATCGCCACAAGTTTCGTCAGCGGCTTTGCGATGGGTGTCGTCTTTCTGCTGGCGCTGACACTCACCTGCGCGGCCGTTTCAGCCGCCAGGCGCCTGATCACCCAGGAAATGCGCTTCCCGGTTATCCTTATACTGTCCGCAACCGTCGTAACCGTGATTTATTTCGGACTCCAGGCGTATTTCTATGAACTCTCCCTCGCGCTGGGAATTTATGTGCCGCTCATTGCGGTCAACTGCCTGTTGCTGTTCCAGGCGGATGCCCGCGCGATGAACAGCCCCGTGGCGGCCTCCCTCGCGGCCGGCCTGAAGGCGGGCCTTGCCGTTCTCGCAGTATTGATCACCGTTGGTGCGTTCAGGGAGATCCTCGGTGCCGGCACCCTGTTGAGGGATATCGGGTTTCTGCTGGGGGAAGATGCCGGCGCCGGCCACCTGGCGTTGTTCGATGGTGAATCCGGCCTGACGGTGTTCAAGTCCGCCGCCGGAACGTTCCTCGTGCTGGGGCTGTTTCTCGCCCTGGCGAATCTTGTTACCGGCCAAGGGAACAGCCCGCCGGCTGCCGAGGGTGAGACGGCGGTCCGGTAATTGTCTTGAACAACCACAAGCGCGCCGAGATTTTCAGGCGTCTCAGGCGAAACAATCCGAACCCGTCGACGGAATTGCGTTACCGTAATCCGTTTGAACTGCTCGTTGCCGTAATGCTCTCGGCACAGGCCACCGACGTCAGCGTCAACAAGGTGACGCGGGACTTATTCAGGACCGCGAACACCCCCGCCGGCATGATCCGGCTGGGCGAGGCGGGACTGAAGCGGCATATCCGCTCCATCGGCCTCTACAACACCAAGGCAAAAAATATCATCGGGGCAAGCCGGATCCTCGTCGAGAAATACAACGGGAAAGTGCCCGGTGACCGCGAGGCGCTGGAGCAGTTGCCGGGCGTCGGCAGAAAGACGGCCAATGTCATCCTGAACACGGCCTTCAGCCAGCCCACCATCGCCGTGGATACCCATATTTTCCGCGTGGCGAACCGTACGGGGATTGCGCCGGGCAGGAACGTCCTTGAAGTGGAAAAAAAACTGCTCCGGTACGTACCCGCGGTGTACCAACAGCACGCGCACCACTGGCTGATACTGCACGGCCGGTACACCTGCAAGGCGCGCAAGCCGGCCTGCGGTGAATGCCTGATCCACGATCTCTGCGAGTGGAAGGGCAAGACGAGGTTTGTCTGATGGCGGCGCCGTTCATCCAGGATCGCGAATCGGGCCGGCGGTTCTTCTGCGAGGTCTGGGACAAGCACCGCAAGGGCATCGCGCTGGAGCCCCTGGAGGACCTGGTGCTCGGGGTCATCATGGAGCATCCTGAATATCACGATCTCCTGGAACAGGCCGATGCCCAGCTGCGCGAATTCACGCCGGAGCAGGGCATCACCAACCCCTTCCTGCACATGGGTATGCATATCGCCATCCGGGAACAGGTTGCCAGCGATCGCCCGTCAGGCATGGCGGCGCTGTATCGACGGCTGCTGCCTGAATTCGCTACCGCCCACGACCTCGAGCATCGTATTATGGAATGCCTTGGCGAAACGTTGTGGGTCGCGCAACGGAACAACACCCTGCCTGATGAAAATGCTTACCTGGAGTGCATACGGAGGATAAAGCGGTAGTGGACGGAAACGTGCAGGACATGTTTGCCCGCCAGGAAGGGCATACCCTCGAGGAACAGCTCGCGCAGTTGGCCGAGATTTCCCAGGGGTTCGCGGCCTCGCTCGATATCGAAAAAACACTGCAGAACGCCATTGAAAAACTCCTGGTGTACATGGGGGCGGAAGCGGCCTCGATATTCCTGCTCGATAACGAGAGCCGGGAACTGGTGTGCCGGGGTTGTGCCGGGCCGGTCGACATTCTCGGGCTCCGGCTGCGCGCGCACCAGGGCATCGTTGGCAAATGCGTTGCGACGAAGACCTGCCAGATGGTGCGCGACGTCAGCAAGGACCCGGATTTCGCCCGCTCGGTGGATGAAAATACCGGTTTTGTCACGCGCTCGCTGCTGTGTGCCCCGCTGATGATCCGGGGGCGGTGCCTCGGGGCGCTGGAGCTCGTTAACAAGCGCGATGGCAACGGCCTGTTTGACCGGCAGGACAGGCACCTTGCCCTGGCCCTGGCCTCGGCCGCGGCGCTGGCCATTCACAACGCGCAGATGGCCGACGCGCTGGTGGAGCAGGAGCGGATGCGCAAGGAACTTGAGCTCGCGCGGGAAATCCAGCTCAGCCTGCTGCCGGTTGACGGGGACACCGGCCTTCCGGTCTGCGGCATGAACGTGCCGGCCATGGAAGTCTCCGGGGATTTCTACGATTTTTTCAGGCGGGGGGACGGCCGAATCTATTTCAATCTCGCCGATGTCTCGGGCAAGGGAATGAACGCCGCCCTGCTGATGGTCAAGGCGAGCAGTCTCCTGCACCACCTGGCGAAACAGGTCGATGACGCGGGAGAACTGCTCAGGCGGGTAAACGACGAGCTGTGCGAGACGGTCTCTCACGGCATGTTCGTCACAATTGTCTCGGGCTTTCTCGTGCCGGACGAGGAGATCATCGTCCTGGCCAATGCCGGGCACCAGCCGCCGCTGTATCACCACCGCGACGGCCGGTTCGAGGAGATACCGGCCCAGGCGCCGCCGCTGGGCATCCTTCCCGGCGCGTCGTTTCCGGTCACGACCGTGCCGATGCAGGGCGGAAGCCTGTACCTGTTCACCGACGGCGTCACGGAAAGCCTGGACGAGGACAGGCATGCACTCGATCAGGCGGGCCTGATCAGGCTGATCCGTTCAAACTCGCGCCTCGCCGCCTCGCGGCGCCTTGAATCCATCGTGGCCGAGATTCGCAAGCCGAACCTCCACCAGCGCGATGACATCACCATGATGATTATCGACTGCGGGGCGAAATGAATCAGGACCGGCTGCTGAACCTCCATATCCCCGCGCATCCGGACCGCTTGTCCCTGGTGCGCGCCCTGGTGAGGCGTGCCGCGGGCATCGCCGGCTGCAATCGCGAGCTGGCGGAAGATCTCGTGCTGGCGGTCAACGAGGCCTGCATGAACGTCATTCAGCACGCCTACAAGGGCGACACTACAGGTGAAATCGAGCTGGAAATCCTCAATAATGGCAGCCGGCTGGTGTTCCGCGTGATGGATCACGCGGCGCCGGTGGATCTCGAGTGCGTAAAGCCCAGGGATCTCGGGGATGTGCGCCCCGGCGGGCTGGGAACGCATTTCATCCGGGCGATCATGGACGAATGCGTGATGGGACATCTCGAAGGGGGTGCGGGCAACTACCTCGAGATGATAAAAAAAATAAGTTGAGCAGGCGGGAAGTGCCATGAAAATCAATACACGCGAAGAGGCGGGCTACACGATCATCGAGCTGGGCGGCGAAATCGATCTGTCGTGTTCCCCCGAGGTCAGGAAACAGATACTCGCCTGCCTCCAGTCCCAGCATAATCTCCTCATCGACATGTCGGGGGTCACGTATATCGACAGCTCCGGCGTCGCCAGTCTCGTCGAAGGTTACCAGACGGCAAAAAAGCAGGGCCTGAAATTCGGCCTCATCGGCGTCAGTGATTCGGCGATCAACGTGCTCAGGCTCGCGCGTCTTGACAAGGTCTTCCCCATCCATGCCAGCGTGGCGGAACGGCTGCAGGTAGACGGATAGCCCCGCCCGCGGTTACCGGATGCTGCTGTTGGAACAACTGGGTCGGAAGACCGTCGCCGCGGTAGAGGAGGCCGGTTACCTCACCACGCTCCTCGCGGAAAGCCTGTTCTGGATCGCCTGCGGTCCGTTTTACCGCCAGCCCGTGCGCATCCCCTCCGTGTTCACCCAGATGATGCAGATCGGCATCGCCGCGATACCCATCGTCTTTGTCCTGTCGTTTGCGATCGGCGTCATGCTGGCTATCCAGGGAATACATACGCTCAAGGCCTTCGGGGCGGAGGAGCAAGTGGTCCTCGGCATCGCCTTTTCCGTCACCCGCGAGTTCGGCCCCCTGATCACCGGGATCCTGATCGCGGGGAGATCCGGTTCCGCCCTCGCGGCGCGGATCGGCACCATGCAGGTCAACCAGGAGATCGACGCCCTGCGGGTGATGGGTATCAACCCGGTGCGCTACCTGGTGGCGCCGGCGCTGCTGGCGGTGCTGGTCATGGTGCCCGCCCTCACGTTTTTTTCGGATCTCGCGGCCCTGTTCGGCGGAGCGGTGTACAGCGGCATAGAAATGGGGTTGAGCTTCGACGCCTACGTTCACCAGAGCCTCGACGTCCTGGAGGTGGACGACATCATGCAGGGCCTGATCAAGAGCGTGGTGTTTGCCGTCATCATCGTGATGGTCGGGGTGGTGAACGGCTTTGCCGTCAAGGGCGGGGCGGAAGGCGTCGGCCGGGCGACGACGCGCTCGGTGGTGATGGCGATATCCTGTATCGTCATCGCCGACATGATCTTCACCTATTACCTGAACCGGTAGGCGACACCCATGGCCCGGCCCGGGAAAACACCCGCCATCGAGGTCCGCGACCTTGTTACGCATTACGGCAGGACCGAAATCCTCCACGGCGTGAACATGACCGTGGAGGAAGGCGAGATCATGATCATCATGGGCGGCAGCGGTTCCGGCAAAAGCACGCTGCTGCGCTATCTCCTCGGGTTGAGCAGGCCGACCAGCGGCAGCATCTACATGCTGGGAAAGGACATCACCAGGCTGAGCCCGCGGGAGATGCACGAACTGCGGAAGAACATGGGGGTGGCCTTCCAGGGGGGCGCACTGCTGAGTTCCATGAGCGTGGGCGAAAACGTCCAGCTCCCCCTGCTCGAGCATACCCGGCTTGACCGGAAGACCATGCAGATCATGGCGCGCATGAAGCTCGAGGTCGTCAACCTGGGGGGATTCGAGCACATGATGCCGGCCCAGCTTTCCGGCGGGATGATCAAACGGGCGGCGGTGGCGCGCGCGATCGTCATGGATCCCAAGCTGATGTTTTTCGACGAGCCCTCCGCCGGTCTCGACCCGGTGGTGTCGGCGGAACTCGATGAGCTCATCTTGCGGTTGCGCGACGCCATGAACATGACCATGGTGGTCGTCACCCATGAACT
>CAZXGW010000040.1:0-3291 GCA_964640355.1 uncultured Enterobacteriaceae bacterium | reverse complement strand
GGCGTGTTCGTGCTGGCCATGCTCGCGGCCTTTTTCGTGGTGCTCTACCAGATTACCGGGCGCACCGGGCCGACGGATGAATACTTCGTGACCTACGGAAACATCACCGGAATTAAATACGGCACCCCCGTTTTGTACGAGGGCTTCCAGGTCGGCCAGGTGGAGAAAATCGTCCCGGTGCGCGAGGCGGGCAAGACCCGCTACCGCCTGACGCTGAGCATCAGGAAGGACTGGCAGATTCCCGCAGACAGCGAAGCCAGAATCATCGCCTCCGGCCTGCTCTCCGCGATCACCATTGACATCCGGGAGGGCGCAAGCCAGACCATGCTTGTGCCGGGCGACATCCTGAAAGGCATCGAGGCGACGAACATATTCGCCGCCGTCAACGACGTGGCGGCGGATCTCCGCGAACTCTCCAGGGACAGCATCCGGCCGCTCATTGACAACCTGAACAGGCACGCCGATACCCTGGTGGCGGATTTCACGAACCTCACCGACACGAGCATCCGCCCGATGATCGACACGATCAACCAGAAATTCGGCCACGAAGTCATCGAAGACTTGAACCGGTTGATGGAAAAACTCAACGAGAGCGCCGACCGCCTGCTCAGCGTACTGGACACGGACAACCAGCGGCATCTCGACCAGATCCTGGTGAACCTCGAGACGGCGTCAAATGCCCTCAACGAGCTCCTGGTTCGCATCGAGGGCACCCGCGTCACCATGGATGGTGTTCTGCTGAACATTGACAACGTGGTGGAAAACAACAGGGAAAACATCCACACCTCCATCACCGACCTGCAAAGGTCCCTGGGCGCCGTTTCCAGTAATATCGACGCCATTGTCCATCACATGGAGGGCAGCAGCCGGAACATCCATGAATTGAGCCGGCGGATCCGGGAAAACCCTGGGCTCATCCTGAGAAGCGCGCCGCCGCCGGAGGAAGGCGCGGGGAGCCCGGAATGAGGCGAGTTGCCGCGGGCTGCTGCCTGGCGTTCCTGCTCGCGGGATGTGGTTCGCCACCGCCGGCGCCCGCCGATCATTTTTACCGCCTGGTCCTGCCCGAGCAGGTGCAGTATCACGGTGTACCCGGTGCAGAGGTGATTACGGTCGGGGCCTTCCTGGCGGAGGGCCTCTATAACGAACGCGCCCTGCTGAGTTCAATAGACAACCCCTCACGGGAACTCGAGCAGTCCTATTACCATTTCTGGATAACCTCACCACCCGGCCTGTTGCGCGATTACCTGGTGCGCCTGCTCCGGCAGGCGGGGGTCTCACCCCTCGTGCTTACCGGCGCGGGCCCGGGCAGGGGGCTGCGGATTGCCGGGAGGGTGCTGGCCTTCGAGCGTCAGGCCGCCGGCGATCAGGCATCGGCGCATGTTGCCCTGGAATTACGGGTGGACGGCCCGGGCGATGATCTGCCCCTGCTGCTGCGGGAATACCACGCCAGCCGCCCGGTCCTGGGACCGGCAATGACGGACGTGGTTGCCGCGTTCAACGCGGCTGTAGACGGGATATATGGCGATTTCCTCCGGGATCTCGGGGAACTGCTGCGGCAAACGGCGGAGCGGGAAGGCTGATTGAAGGGCAATCAGCTCGAGGTGGTGAACTCCATCTTGATCCCGGCCAGTTCGATCAAGTCGTTATTTTTCAACTGGTAGGCCTTGGGCCCGATGGCTTCGCCATTGACGATCGGGTAACGCTTGCCATCGCCGTCGCTCTCGATATGGGTAAGGAAATAGCCCTGTGGACGGCGTGAAATCACGGCCACCTGCGTCCCCGGCTTGCCCAGGGTGATCAGGGCCTTGGTCAGCTCCAGCTCCTTGCCGGCGATGGGGCCGTTGAGAACGGTCAGCCGCCCAAGAGGCATGCTGGAGGGGGCCACCGGCTGACCGGCGGCGGCAGCCGGCCGGCCCGGGGCAACGCCGGCCCCCGCCCGTTCCGCCGCCTGGGCCGCTGCCAGCGCCGCGCTGGCGGACCCCGGCTTGATGATCATGGTCTTTTCGAATTCTTCTTCATCCGCCGTGGCTTTTTCGTTGATGTATTTCAGCTCGTGCTTGCCGATGGTGATGACGTCGCCGTTCTTGAGCGCGTGTTTTTTGATGAGCTTGCCGTTGACATAGGTGCCGTTGGTGCTGCCGAGGTCTTCAAGGAACGAATCGTCGAGGATGGTGATGATCAGGGCGTGCTTGCCGCTGACGGCGAGATTGTCGATCGGGATGTCGTTTTCGGGTTTACGGCCGATGGTCAGGCGTTCGCGATTCAGTTCATATTCGCCCTGGACGGCACTGTTCATGCTTAAAACCAACTTTGCCATAGCCGCGTCCTTATACCCTTGCCAGTCTGTTCAAGAATCGTTTTACCTGCCCGGCGACCACGGGCGTCGTTTCCATAACCCTGAGAAGCACTACCGAAATGTTGTCCAACCCCCCATAGCTGTTCGCCTGGCGCACCAGTTCTTCAGCTGCCTGTAAAAGATTAGCACTATATTTACTCAGGATTAAGAGAATTTCGTCGTCCGGGACCATGTCGTTGAGCCCGTCCGAGCAGAGCAGGTAGATATCACCCCGCTCGATTTTCTCCTCGAAAATGTCGATGTCCACCTCCAGCTCGAGCCCGAGGGCCCGGGTTACGAGGTTTTTCGGGGCGTGCGCCGCGGCTTCTTCTGGAGAATACAGGCCGCGATCGATAAGTTCTTGAATTAATGAATGATCCTTGGTCAGTTGCCGCAATTCGCCGGCGCGCAGCCGGTACAGCCGGGAATCCCCGACATTGCCGATGGTGATTTTATCGCCGTACACCAGGCTGGTGACCACGGTTGTGCCCATGCCCTGGCACTCGGCTTCGGTATGGGCCATGGCGTAAATATCCTCATTGGCATGGTTAATCGCCTTTCTCAGCACGCTTGCGCGGTTTATTTCGTTCCGCGGGTCGCCCCCCGGCCCGTTTTTAAGGCCCGCCACCACGTCGTGCAGGATAATCGTGACCGCGAGGGCGCTCGCCACTTCACCCGCCTTGTACCCCCCCATACCGTCAGCCAGGATCGCGAGGCCATGCCTGAGGACCGTGGCCGTGCTGTCTTCATTGTGCGGGCGCCTGCGGCCGGTATCGGATGCGCTGGCGATTTCCAGGGGGGCGTACATGGGCTTTTTTATCGGATTCTGAGGTGTGGACGTCGCTTGCCGGCGGTTACTGGCTGGCGGACAGGGGCCAGGCGGTGATCATTCCCGGGCAGGCCGGCATGTCATATCCTCATATTATTATTAGGAATATAATATATTTAGCTGATTT
>CAZXGW010000039.1:1730-11341 GCA_964640355.1 uncultured Enterobacteriaceae bacterium | reverse complement strand
GTTTTTTGTGTTCTCAAGACCCTAGTGCGTCGTGAATGGTGAATGGTGAATGGTGTTTTTTTACTTTTCATCTTTCACCTATCACCGCCATCATCCGCTGCTTTCCGAAACACCCGTAAATTGTTCCACGACGGGATCCTCCCAGCTCCCCTTGATGGTGTACTTGTAGCGAAGCAGCTTGTCGATTTGTTTCGGCAGTGACTCGAAGATTTCGCCGGCAAGGAATATGACTGCACCGACGCCGACGCCGATCGGCCCGAAAAGGGCACTGGCGACGGGCAGGCTGTTCGCCACCTGGGGTGTGACCGTGACGATTTGATCGTAATCCTGGTCCACCAGGCCCGTGCGGCCGGTGATGTCAATATTGGCAGACGGACCGGCCATGGTCAGGTTATTGGTGTAGGCATTGCCTTTCTCGATGGAGAAGTCACCCAGGATGTGATCGAACGACAGGCCTTCGCTGAACAGGTCGGTGAAATCGAGAGACAGCCGGCGCGGCAGGGCCTGGAGGCTCAACAATCCGAAAAGCCGCCCCGCGTTCGGCCTGATTTCCATGAACTGACCCTTGTCGATTTTCATGTCCAGGTTGCCGTTGATATTCGCGAGGGAAAAATCCATGGGTGATCCCGGCCAGGTCGCCTTGAGGGAGAGCGTGGTCTGGCCGTCCTTGATGGGCGAGACACTGTAGTGGAAAGTCTGCAGCATGGCATCCAGGCGGGCGGCCTGTAATTCAATCTTGAATGCCGACGCGTGGGCATCGCCCTGCCGTTCCCAGGTGCCACTTCCCTGGATGGCCAGGTCCGGCTTGGTAAAGGCAATGGAATCGACGGACAGCCCCGTGACCGTCCTGGACGCGGCAAGCTCCAGTTCGCCCAGATCGATTCCCTTGTAGCTGAATTTATCGGCATGTATTTTCAGGGGCGGCAGGCGGGCCGGATCGTAGTTTTCCTCCGCACCCGAAGAAATCCCCTCCCTGATGGCGATGTTGCTGAATGTAGCGCTTACCGGCGTTGCCGAGGTATCTTTCGGCAGCGTGATGCGCCCGGCCAACTCGCCGGCATTGATATTCATTTCCAGTCCGGAAGGCGTATTGGCAAGTTGTACCCCGGCGTCATTGAACGCCTGGTTGAGGAATTCCAGCGACGCCACCGTGACGTCGAGCTTGACCCTGTCGAACAGGCTGGTGCCGGCCGTCCCCCCGGCCTTCCCGAGGAAATCCAGCCACTCCGTAAAGGACAACTGGTCGATCCGGCCAGTCACCGTGATGTTGCCGGGCATCGCCGCCGGCCCCGCGGTTTCACCGAAGTGCAGCGATGCCTGCAGGATATTTTTACGCGGTGTTTGATCAAGCTCGACATAGCCTTTCAGGAGGGGGCCGTACGCAAACCGGATGACCCGGTTGCCGCTTTCCCCGGCGGCCGTGGCGATTTCGAGGGGAACCGGCTCGTACGATTTTCCGAACGGCGCGGGGAGATCGAGGGACAGGCCCGACAAGCTGGAAGTGATGACCAGCACCGGTGCCGCCAGGGAGGAGGCGGGGCGGGACAATGTCGCCGTCCAGGCACTGGCCCCACTGATGCGGTTTTCGAACAGGGAAGCCATGCCGCCAAGGCCGGGGAAAAAATACCCGAGTTCATCAAGGATAAAACGGCTGTCACCGGTTCCCTTGATGCTGAAGGCGTTGATGTGGCCCTCCCTCCCTTCCATACCGACCTCCACGGGATGGCCGTGATAGGTTGCGCCTAGCCGCTCGGACCCAATCGAATCGCCGGTAAAGCCGATACTTCCCGTGATGCCGTCCAGCCGGACGCCGGTGCGCGGCGAATCGTACACAGCGTCATGGAACGTCACCACGCCCTTGACTGCATTGGTTTCCTCGTACAAGGGGATGTCAAGTTCCAGGTCCAGGGATACGGGCCCCTCTATTTCATCGGTGGTGACATCCGCAAATCCCTCTCCCGCGGCAAGCGGGCTGTTGATGATGACGGACAGGGCGTCTTTGGCGCTGCCCTCGGCGCGGCCGCTGATGTTCAGCAGGGGTTTGTCATCGGCCACATCCGGAATTTCGGCCAACACTTCCCGGATATTCGCCTCGAAGATTTTTCCGCTGACGGCATTGACGGCGAGGGAGGTTTCATTGAGGGTTAACTCGGCCTCGATGCCGTCGATGGGAGGCCATTTTGGATGATAGTCCAGCGTTGCATCATGTGCGTTGGCGATGATGGCGAATCGACCACGGCCGTTGTCGAACGGGAAATCTTCAAGGTTACCCCGCAGTACGGCGTCCAGGGCCGATACCTTGCCGGAGACCAGCGATGCGTCGATCCATTGTCTTGCCTTTTCAGGAATCGCGCTGGGCAGGTAACGAGAGACGTTTTCAATTTCGGCGTCACTGATGTTGAGCATCATGTCCAGGTAGGGAAGTTCCTCATTACCGTTGAACACCAGCCTGCCCCGCAGGCGCGAATTGAAATGAAGGGTATGCGCCTCCAGGTAACCCGTCTCAATCGTCAATGCAGGACCGTCACGCCTCCAGTCGAGTACGCCCTGAAGTTCATTAATATTGAACGGGTTGTCAAACAGGGAGGGTAAACCGAGTTCGACAGATGCCGAGTCGAGGTGTGCCGATCCCCGTTCCGCATTTCCCTGCAAATGGCCGCCCAGTCCGGAAACGATCGCACCGGATGGTATTTTCCGGATTTCGAGTTGATCGAAATCGGAATCCAGGGTCAGTCGCCGGCCCGGCGGCAGGCCGGGATCATAGACAAACACCGCATCCGTCAGGATTCCCCGTAATCCCGTGTCCTTCATGGCCGGCAGGTAATCCGCGTGGACGGGCATGGATTCCATGACGGCCGCCAGGTCTTCCAGCCTGAGGTACGAGATATGACCGGTGTAACGGGCGGCATCGGATTCCCCTGCGCGGTTCCTGGTCAGTCTCAGGGTGACCGCGGGCCAAACGCTACTGGCGGTCCTGTAGTCATGGATAGCCATGCTCAGGTTCAGATCGCCGTTTTTCAGCCGGTCAAGGGAAAAAGACGAGGCCAGGTGCCGGATGGCATGGGCCGGATCATGGGGCGGGAGACTGACGTCGGACACGTCGAACACCCCCTCCATTTTCTCCACGCCTGAATACCGCCAGCGCCCCCAGATTTTCAGGTTGGCGGGGGCGCTCCGCATCCTGAATCCCTCAGGGAAGGCGGGATGCCCGGCCAACCAGGCAAAGGGGTAGATGCTGTTTCCTTCAAGATAAAACTGCCCGGACCAGTCAGGGGCGCTAAGGTACCCGAAGAAATCAAAGGCGAACCGGATATCGTTCCCGTACCCCGGGGGCAGGCTTGCGCTGCCGGTAACCTGCGTGCGTGCCGCGGAATTTTTGATATCGAGGGATACCTTTGAAAGCGCCAGGGGTGCCGTATGCCCCAGGTCGTCGATGATCCTGACCCGCGCATCCTGTATGGCAATCCGTTTCTGCAGGGTCAGCCACTCGGCAAATGCCGTATTCGCGTCATCCCCGGCCCCGTCAACAGACGCCGGTCCGCCCCGGGCGATATTGATGGATCCGTCCTGGCGCAGGATCACGGACAGATCGGGGCCGCTGACCGTCAGCTTGAGCGGCGAGATCCCTCGGTGGTAGAGGCTGAAGACCGGATCCAGGCTGATGCTGGCCGACCGCAGATCGGCGAGAGTCTCCGTGCGGTCAGCGTTGTAGAGGGTTATTCCCTCGAGGAACAGGGTTGGTCTCCAGCCCTGCCATTCCGCGTCCAGGCGGCTGATTTCGACGGGATACCCGAAGTATTTTCCGACCCAGACCTGGACTTCTTCGCGGTAGTCGCTGATGTGCGGCAGCATCAGCCGCAGCAGCGTCACCGCCACGGCGAGAAACAGGACAGTGGCGGCAACGGCGTACCAGCATGCATGGTAAATGAACCTGAATACCCGCGCGATCATGGCCCGCCGATTAGAGAAGGACGATATCGTACTGTTCCTGCGTATACAGCGGTTCCACCTGGAACGTTATCGGCCGGCCGATGAATTCTTCCAGCTCCGCGACGCTTGTTGATTCATCGTCGAGCAGCGTATCGACGACGCTCTGGGACGCCACGACCAGCAGTTTTTTCGCGTCGAACTGCCTCACTTCCCGCAGGATCTCCCTGAAAATTTCATAGCACACGGTTTCGGCGGTCTTGATGGATCCCCTGCCGGCGCAGGTGGGGCAGGGTTCGCAGAGGATGTGTTCGAGGCTTTCCCGGGTGCGCTTGCGCGTCAGCTGCACCAGTCCGAGCGAAGTCAGTTCACTGATCGTCACCCTGGCATGGTCGCGTTCCAGGTGTTTTTCCAGGGAGCGCAGGACCTGGCGCCGGTGCTCCGGTTCCTGCATGTCTATGAAATCGATAATGATGATACCGCCGAGGTTTCTCAGCCTGAGCTGTCTCGCGATGGCCTGTGCGGCCTCGAGATTTGTTTTGTAAATGGTCTCTTCCAGGTTGCGGTGCCCCACGAAGGCCCCGGTGTTGACGTCAATCGTGGTCATCGCCTCCGTCTGGTCGATAATCAGGTACCCGCCGGATTTGAGCTGCACCTTCCGGCCCAGCGATTTCTGGATCTCGTCCTCGACGGAATAAAGATCGAGAATTGGATGATCGCCGGGATAGTATTCAATTCTTCCCAGGAATTCCGGTATGAACTGTTTGGAAAATTCCATGACACGCTGGTACGTTTCCCTGGAATCGACGCGAATTTTTTCGATTTCGGAGTGAACGAGATCGCGCATGGTACGCAACGCCAGCGGCAAGTCCTCGTACACGAGGCCGGGGGCGTTCGTGTTTTTCGCGCGTATCACCGTGGAATCCCATAATTTGTGCAGGAATTCGATGTCCCGGTAGATCTCTTCTTCGGCTACGGATTCCGCCGCGGTGCGTACGATGAAACCGCCGCGGGCGAGGATCTCCGACTCCCTGGCGGCGCTGTGCAGGATAACGTTGTCCTCGTTGCCCACGGCGAGCCTGGCGATGCCGTACCGGTGCCGCATGATGATATTGCGCAGGCGCTCGCGTTCATGTTCGTTCTCGATGCGCTGGGAAATACCGATGTTCGGATAATCCGGAATGAACACGAGGTACCGCGAGGGAATCGACAGGCGCGTCGTCAGTCGCGCCCCCTTGCTGCCGATGGGGTCCTTGATGACCTGCACCAGGATGTCCTGGCCTTCCCGGAGGATCGTCTCGATCGAGGGGGCCTGGTCTTCATCGTGATAATCCGGCACCAGGTCCTCGGATATATTGACCAGGTCGGAGGTGTGCAGGAATCCGGTGCGTTCCAGGCCGATGTCAATGAATGCCGCCTGCATGCCGGGCAGAATCCTGGAAACCCGTCCCTTGAAGATGTTGCCGACCAGCCCGCGCTTCCGGGAACGCTCGATGTAAATATCCTGCAGCACCCCGTTTTCAACCACCGCCACGCGCGTTTCTTGGGGTGTGATGTTGATCAGGATTTCTTCACTCATGGCGCTGAAACTTATCAATAAGGTTTAAGAAATTGTTATAACTATCATATATTACAAGCATTTTCTACTAATAAAACAGGCAAGAGCGGATGCTCGCTGCGGGCGGTCCCGGCCGCCTGCGGGATCATACCAATAACTGGCGGGCCGGAGGTTATCGGTATTTCCAGATCCGTACGATTAGTGCCGGTTCGTTACAGTCTGCGCGGTGGAGATTGTAGAATGCGGTACATGGCCATGCCCGTCGACAGATTTTACGAGGTGCTGCCGGCCGGGGCGATTATTACCGGTGCCGAATCCCTGCAGGTCTATGAATGCGATGCCCTGTCCGCCTACCGGAATCTGCCCCTGTGTGTAGTGATGCCGGAAACCGTTGAGCAGATCCAGGCCGTGCTCCGGATCTGTCATGCGGAAAAAATTCCCGTGGTCGCCCGCGGCGCCGGCACGGGCCTGTCCGGCGGGGCCTTGCCCGTGTCCGACGGCATCGTATTGAGCCTCGCGCGCCTCGACAGGATTCTCGAGATCGATCCCGCGCGGCGCCTGGCCAGGGTCCAGCCCGGCGTGCGCAACCTGAGTGTCTCCGAAGCCGCGGCGCCCCACGGGCTGTTCTACGCCCCGGATCCCTCTTCCCAGATCGCCTGCACCATCGGCGGCAATGTCGCCGAAAATTCGGGCGGTGTGCACTGCCTCAAGTACGGCCTGACCGTGCACAATATCACCGCCCTCAAAATCGTAACCATCGAGGGCGACCTGCTGGAGATCGGGAGTGAGGCGCTCGATGCGCCCGGCTTCGACCTGCTCGCCCTGCTGACCGGTTCGGAAGGCATGCTGGCGGTAGTGGTGGAAGTGACCTTGAAACTGCTGCCGAAACCGGTGCATCACCGGATCATCCTGGCGGCTTACGACAGCGTCGAATCGGCGGGGGCGGGCGTTGCCGCCATCATCGCGTCGGGGATCATCCCGGCCGGCCTGGAGATGATGGACAATGCGGGCATCCGCGCCGTCGAGGCGTACGTCCATGCCGGTTATCCGGTTGACGCCGCCGCCATACTCCTGTGCGAAATCGACGGCGTGCCTGAAGAAGTCGAAGAAGAAAGCCGCCGCGTGGAACGGATTCTGAAAAACACCGGCGCCACGGAAGTCCGCGTGGCACGAAACCAGGAGGAAGGTGAACGGTTCTGGGCCGGGCGCAAGGCGGCCTTCCCGGCGGTCGGTCGTATCGCCGCGGATTATTACTGCATGGACGGCACCATACCGCGGAAGCACATCGCCAGAGTCCTGCGCGGTATCGGCGAACTGTCACGCCAATTCGGGCTGGGCGTTGTGAATGTCTTCCACGCCGGCGACGGAAATCTCCATCCCCTGATACTTTACGACGTCAGTGTTCCCGGGGAACTGAAGAAGGCGGAAGAATTCGGTGGCCGGATCCTGGAGCTCTGTGTAGAGGCCGGCGGTACGATTACGGGTGAACACGGCGTCGGCGTGGAAAAGATCAACCAGATGTGCGTCCAGTTCAATTCCGAAGAACTCCTGCAGTTTCACGCCATCAAGCACGCCTTCGATGCGGGCGGCCTGCTGAATCCCGGCAAGGCGGTGCCCACGCTGAAGCGCTGTGCGGAATTCGGGGCCATGCACGTCCATGCCGGGCGGTTGCCCTTTCCCGATCTCGAGAGATTTTAATTATCCTCCCCGCTGATATTTACCGGGACTTCCGCGACCAGGTGCGAGACGCCGCCGCAGGACACAAACCGCTCGTCTTGCGTGCCGGCGGAACCAAGGATTTTTACGGGCGGGTCTGCTGCGGGGAAATACTCGCTATCCGGCACATCTCCGGCGTCATTTCCTACGAACCCACCGAGCTGGTAATAACGGCGCGCGCCGGCACATCCCTTGCCGAGATTGAGCAGACCCTGGCGGGCGAAGGCCAGATGCTGGCGTTCGAACCGCCTTATTTCGGTGAGGCGGCGACGCTGGGCGGGGCCGTCGCCTGCGGGCTGTCCGGACCGCGCCGGCCGTATACCGGCAGCGTCAGGGATTTCATCCTGGGGGTGAAATGCCTGACGGGGCGGGGCGAGATCCTGACCTTCGGCGGGCAGGTCATGAAAAACGTTGCCGGCTATGACGTCGCGCGCCTGATGACCGGTGCGCTCGGCACGCTCGGCGTGCTGCTCGAAGTGTCGCTCAAGGTGCTGCCGAGGCCCGAGTTCGAAATCAGCCTGGCCCGGAACACCGATGCGGCCACTGCTCTTGGAGACATGAATGCCTGGGCGGGGCAGCCGCTGCCGCTCAGTGCCGCCTGTTATGAAGGGGGATGCCTGCGCGTACGCCTCTCCGGCAAGGAAGTTGCCGTCCGTGCCGCCTGGGAGCGCCTGCGGATGGAGGAAGATCCGGAAGGTCTGGCCGTCTGGCAGCGCCTGCGAGAACATGAACACGATTTTTTCAGGCGGGACGGCGGCGCCCTGTGGCGCCTGTCTCTTCCCTCCACCACCCCGATGCCCGCGCTCGCCGGTGACTGGTTAATTGACTGGGGCGGGGCCCAGCGCTGGCTGCTAACGGCGGAATCGGCGGAAAAAATCCGTCGTGCGTCATCCGCCTGCGGCGGTCACGCCACGCTGTTTCGGGGCGGTGACCGCACGGGCGACGTCTTTCATCCCCTGCCGCCGGAACTCCTGGCGCTGCACCGGCGGTTGAAGGAGGCATTTGATCCGATGCATGTACTGAATATCGGCAGGATGTACCGGGAGTTCTGAACACCATGCAGACCTTTCTGTCAGATCATCTGAGAAACACGACGGAGGGCAGGGAGGCCGACAGGATCCTGCGCAGTTGCGTGCATTGCGGGTTCTGCACCGCCACCTGTCCGACCTATCGCCTGCTCGGCGATGAACGGGACAGTCCCCGCGGCCGCATCTATCTCATCAAGGGATTGCTCGAGGGGAAGGAAGCCTCGGACACGACGCTCCTCCACCTTGATCGCTGCCTGACGTGCCTCTCGTGCGAGACGCACTGTCCTTCCGGCGTGGAATATGGCCATCTCCTCGAGATCGGCCGGCGCCACATCGAGGCGGAGGTCAAACGCCCGCTGCTGGATCGCCTGTTTCGCCGCCTGCTACGCCTGGTTCTGCCCTACCGGCGCCGTTTCACCCTGGTGCTGCGGGCGGGGCAGTTGGTGCGCCCGTTCCTCCCGGTGCGGCTGAAGAAGATGGTCCCGCCACGGGTTCCCTCGGGGCGGCCCATAGCGCCCCGGCATGAGCGCCGGATGATCCTGTTTGCGGGGTGTGTCCAGCCGGCGCTCTCGCCCGGGACCAACCGGGCCGCCTCGGTGATTCTTGACAGGCTCGCCATCGGCGCCGTCACCGTCCGCGGGGAGACCTGTTGCGGGGCAATTGACTACCACATGGCGGAGCCGGCCGCGGCCCGAAAATTCATCACGGAAAATATCGAGCACTGGTGGCCGCTGATCGAGGCAGGCGTCGAGGCGATCGTCACCACGGCGAGCGGCTGTGGCGCCATGATCAAGGAGTATGGATACATTCTGCGCGAAGATCCGCGCTACCGCGACAAGGCGAAAAAAATATCCTCTCTGACCCGGGATATCAGTGAAATCGTCGCGGGGCCGGCGCTGGCACGGCTGGAAAGTCTCATACAACCGCGCATCGGCCGGCTGGCATTTCATAACCCCTGTACTCTCCAGCACGGGCAACGCCTGGCGGACAGTACGGAGACGCTGCTCAGGCGGCTCGGCTTCGAATTGAGCGTGGTGCCGGACAGCCACCTGTGCTGCGGCTCGGCGGGCGTGTACTCGTTACTGCAACCGGAACTGTCGGCGCGGCTGCAGGCGGGAAAGATCAGGGCCCTGTTATCCGGAGGACCGGAGATGATTGCCACGGCAAACATCGGTTGCCAGATGCACCTGCAACAGGCCACCGACGTCCCGGTCAGGCACTGGATTGAAATCGTGGAAGAGGCTTGCCGTTGAATGCAGGCCGCTTACAGATGAAGAGCGACCGCCATCTCTTTTACTTTTAACTTATCACTTATGGCTTGTCACTATCAGTTCATCGCATGCCAGGTGCCGTCCGGCTGCCTGCAAGCCGTCCCGTGTACA
>CAZXGW010000039.1:0-1630 GCA_964640355.1 uncultured Enterobacteriaceae bacterium | reverse complement strand
TCAGTTCATCGCATGCCAGGTGCCGTCCGGCTGCCTGCAAGCCGTCCCGTGTACAACCTCGGGGCGCCCTTCGATCACGGCTTCGGTCGTGTAATCGCGGCACGGACCGCTCGCGCTTTCGTAGGTTCGGGTCGGTGTCACGGTGTACTGTACACCGCTGTCGGGGTTGTTCCACACTGTCCTCGACCCGGTGGGGCTGGATTCCAGCGCCTGTTGTGTCCGGTAACGATCCAGTTCGTCCATTTGCCGGCCGATGGAACCACCCAGGTAAGCGCCCACCAGTGTACCGATGGCGACAGCGGCAAGCTGGCCGGTCCCGTCGCCGATCTGGCTGCCGACGTAGGCGCCGGTGCCGGCGCCTACCACCGTGCCGACATCCTGTTTCGTCGGGTTGCAGCCTGCGAGGAGGAGGAGACCCAGGCCGCCAATAAATAATGTCTTCATGCTCATGTGTACTGTCTCCAGGAAATCGATGTGACTATCTTTCGTTAACTTAAGATTAGCAGAAACGGAATAAGTTCGGAGTGGGCGCCCTGGCAACGGCGGGAAATTTTCCCGCGCCCCTCGGCGGGAAAACCACGGGCCTGGCGGCATTACCGGTCAGAACTGCGCCGGTGGTCTGATGGCTATCCGGAGCGGCGGGCCGGGTTGTCAGCGCCGCGGCTGACTTATTCGATCACGAGGGTGCCGGTGTTTTCCCCGCCGCCGCCGGCGTTTTCAAAGATATCATCATACCCTTCCGGCGGGGGATTGCCGTCGTAGATCAGGTACCGCCGTTTCTGCAGGAAGGCCTCCCGCGTGAAGCTGTAGGGGTCGACCGCGGCCTCGTCCCGGATATTGGTGGCCTCTATCAGGTTTGCGCGCGTGTTGATCAGGTTTACCACGGTCAGCGGCCAGAACACGCCGGAAACGTAAAACAGCGGGTTCGTGAAGGTGCTGGTCGCCATGTCCGGCAGGTCACGCGCCGAATTGGGTCCAGACACGGGGATATAGAGATAGGCGCCGCCGCCGGCCCCCCACACGGCCAGTGTCTGGCCGAAGTCTTCTTCATGCTCGGGCAGCCCCATGGGGGTTGCCACGTCAACCAGGCCCGCCAGCCCGATGGTCGAATTGAAGATGAAGCGTGTGGCGTCGGACAATCCCTGGTCCAGCTTGCCCTGCAGGAACGAATTCAGTATGACATTCAGGTAGGCCAGATTGTCGAAGAAATTGGTAATGCCGGTGCGCATCAGCTCCGGGGTTACATCCACGTAGATTTCCGCCACGGGTTTGATCAGGGCCTTGTCAATCGTCTCCGTAAAGTCGAAAGAGACGCGGTTCACGGGTTCGAGCGGATCGGGGTCGCCGTTGGACACCTGGGTGGTGGCGCATCCCGCACCCAGACAAACCATGAGTATTGCCCCGATGACTTTAACCAAATCAGTTAATCTGGCGCGTAACATGAGATCTCCTGGTAATGTGAGTAGAACCTGTCTCAAAATTGCTGCGCTTGCCAATACGGCGTTGAAAACGGGCTCGAAATGCTCATTTACTGGCGTGTAAACTCCGCTTTCTCGCCCGTTTTCGCCTTGTCTTGGCTGCGCTCGCTGATTTTGAGATAGGTTCTAGTGTTGTGCATCATCGACTGAAT
>CAZXGW010000038.1:0-11454 GCA_964640355.1 uncultured Enterobacteriaceae bacterium | reverse complement strand
TCCGCCTTGGCGTAGTTGATCTGGACGAACTCCGTCTGCAGCGGGGCCAGCTCCTCGATCTGCTTGCTCGCCTCGAATTCGAGCTTTTCCCTGGCGGCGATCTCCTCCTGCGGGGCCACCATGATCACATTGCCTTCCTGGCGCATGCCGAGCCCCTTGGATTTCAGAATAATATCCAGCGCCTGGTCCCAGGGCACGTTCTTCAGGCGCAGGGTGACGTTGCCCGTGACGGTATCACTGGCCACCATGTTGAGTTCCGTGAAATCCGCGATCAACTGCAGGACCGCGCGGACCTCGATGTTCTGGAAATTGAGCGAGAGCCTTTCGCCGGTGTAACCGAACTTTTTCTTCTTGAGTTCTTCCTGCTCCGCCTTGCTGAGCGGCCTGACCTCGATGGTCAGCAGGTTTTCCGACTGGTAGGCGAGGTGATCGTAGTCCTGGGTGGTCGTCGAGATCACCATGCGGGCGCCGTTGGCGCGGGGCGAGGTGTCTATTTCCTTCACCGGTGTCGCAAAATCGATGACGTCCAGGCGCCTGTTCAGTTCCTCGGGAAGATTCGTCTCCAGAAAATCGATGACGATCTGGCCCGCTTCCTGCCCCATGTTGACGCCGATGGAAGGATCGGAGAGGGTCACCAGGATCCTGCCCTCGCCGCCCGGCCCGCGGCGGAAATCAATGTGTTCCAGGCGGGATGCCGCCGGGGGCGGAGCGCCGGCTACCGCGGGCCGGCCCTCCTCAGGCAACGCACCGGCGATCCCCAGGGTAAGCTGCACCGTATTGCCCTGCACTACCATGTCATAGGGAACGGACCTGACAAGGTTCAGGACCACGCGCGTGCGGCCGGCCGCCTCCACGGCCGAGACGCTGTGGGCGGCGCCGATGCCGATGGACTGGTTTTTCTGCGCAACGTTCAGGGTGGTATCCGGGAAATCCAGTACGATCCGCGCCGGATTGTCGATTGTGAAACTCAGCGGTTCGCCCGGCAACGGCTCAGACAGCTGCAATGTCAGCTGCACGCGATCGCCGGGCAACGAGGAGTAACTTATATCGTCCAGTGTCGCCGCCGTCGCAGCCCCCCCTGCCAGCGTCAGCATTAGAACTGAAAAAACCGCAATCAATCGACCTGTCCAGCCGGTCATCCCCATTTCCCCTTCAGACTTGCACACAGTCATTGTCGTTACCCCTAATCAGATCATTCTTCAGCCAGGGCTATGGACGCCGGTCGTTCCTCCCACTGCCCCACCGGGTTTCTGATAATTTCTCTGAGTTCAATTTTGTCCTCGTAGATATTAAGTATCTTGCCAACATTTTTGCCCATGTAATTGCCTACCCTGATCCGGTGCACCGTCCCGGTCGGATCGCGAACGATGCCCCACTGGGCGCCGGTATCTTCCAGCGTACCTACCATGCGAAGGCTGTCGAGTTCATATAGTTCCAGCTCCTCCCGGTTCCGGTGCCTGATTTCCTTTTCCATCTCGGGGGTTAAACCTGAATCCTGTGCCGCGAGTTCTTCCTCCGTCTTGACATAGAACAGCTGGAAGGGATCGCGCGCACCCACCTTCCCGGACTCGTAGGTATAGGCCTCGTAGGGCTTTATCTCCGGAATGGGCTCGATCCGGCCGCCCGGGCGGGCGATGACCTCTTTCGTGTACTGCTCGAGGTCGCTGATGTCCCTGGATACGCATCCCGCGGCGACCATCGCAATAACAGACAACATTGCCAGCCGCAGACATCCGCGCCCGGTTCTCATTTCCTGCCCCTCCTTTTGGCTTTCTTCTTGGATTTTTCCTCCTCTTCAAACTCTTCCTCTTCAAGGGCGCGGTATGTTTTGGCTGTGGCATCCATCTTCAGTGTGTCAACGCCCTTGGTCGTGACCTTGGCGATCTTGATATCGTGGGTCGTCACGATTCTCGGCAGCGATGCCACGCCGCTGACAAACTCCCCGAATTCATGGTAATCACCCGTCACGCTGATCTGTATGGGCAGTTCGGCATAGAATTCAGACGGGTTTTCCTTGCCCGGCTTGAAAAGTTCGAATTCCAGGCCCGCCGACAGCCCGGTTTGGGAAATATCCACCAGCAGACCCGCCACTTCCGTCTTGTTCGGCAACTGCCTGAGCATGTCGCCAAAGGATTGCTGGATTTCCGCCATCTGCAGTTTCAGGGCCTCCAGGTTGGCCGCTTTCTTCTGTTTCGATTCAAATGTGCTTCTGAGCTCCTGTTCCTGCGTTTCCTTTTTCGCCAGTGTCAATCTCTGGGGCTTTATGTCGTACTGAAACGCCACAAACCCGAGGACGGCACAGACCAGCAGTATGGCAACCGCCTTGATCGGCAGCGGCCAGCCGCCGATGTTCTGAAAGTCCAGATTATTGAGATCTTCAAGCCTCATGTTTCTGCCTCTTCTTCTGAAGCGGTCGGAATGACCTGGCTGAACTTCAACTTGAAGTTGTAGACATTCTGGCCCGCTTCATCCTTGGCCTGGATGATTTCAAGTTCCGGATTCTTCAGCCAGTCGGATTCGTCCAGGTTGCGCATGAAGGATGAAACGCGCGCGTTGGATTGCGCCACGCCGTCGATCGTGATCAGGTTGCCCTTCTGGACTACCTGCGTGACGCTGACGCCATCGGGGAGGCTGGCAACCATCTCGTCAAACAGCCGGACGATCAGGGGCCTGTTGCCCTGCAGAAGTTCAATGGCCTGCATCCTGGCCAGGAGCCGTTCTTTCTCCCTCTCGAGCCGCTCGATTTCCTTGATCTTCTCGTCCAGCAAGGCAATCTGTTGTTCGAGATAGCCGTTTCGCGCATCCTGTCTTTGTATCAGCAGGGTATGATAATAGTGCACCAGGCCCCATACGCCCAGCGTAATCAGGGCGGCGGCGCCCATGATGATGAAAAACTCCTTTTGTCTTTCCTTCCGGAGCTCTTCGCGCCAGGGCAGCAGGTTTATTCTTGCCATTAGATGAAACTCCTCAACGCCAGTCCGCAGGCGACCATCATCGCCGGTGAATCATTCCTGAGGGCCTGGGCCGCAACCCGCGAGGCGATGGACATATTGGCAAACGGGTTCGCCACGATCGTGGGCATGCCGACGTGAGATTCAACCAGGCTGGTAATGCCGGGTATGGAGGCACAACCGCCCGCCAGGATCATATGGTCGATACTGGAAATCTGGCTGGACGAGAAGAAAAACTGCTGGGCGCGATTGATCTGCTGTGCAAGTGATTCCTTGAATGGATTGAGGACCTCCGGTTCATAATTGTCGGGCAGACCACCCTGGCGTTTGGCGAGGCCGGCTTCCTCATAGGACAGGCCGTAACGCCGCTGGATTTCCTCAGTCAACTGCGCGCCTCCGAAATTCTGTTCGCGCGAATAGATGATCTTCAGGTTTTCGAGAACACTGAAGGTGGTTACTGCGGAACCCACGTCGGCGACGGCGATTGTCATGCCGCCCGCACCGGGGAACAGATCCCTGGCCATCATGCTGATGGTATTCTCCAGCGCGAAGGCCTCGACATCAACGATCTTCGCCTTCAGTCCTCCCTGCTCCAGGGCCGCCACGCGCAGGTCGACGTTTTCGCTTCGCGATGCGGCGAGCAGAACATCCACCTGTTCCGGGTTGCTTTCTGAAGGGCCGAGTACCTCGAAATCGAGATTTACCTCATCCAGCGAGAAGGGTATGTACTGATCTGCCTCCAGCTTGATCTGATTTTCCATATCGTCTTCAGAGAGGTTGGCAGGCATATTGATAATCTTGGTAATAACGGCAGAACCGGCGACGGCTACGGCGGCGTGTGTCAGGCTCGATTTGGATTTCTTGAAGGCCCGGCCGATGGCCTCGCCAACCGCCCCCACATCCGTTATATTTTTGTCTACGACGGAATTTGCAGGCAGGGGTTCTACAGCATAGCTCTCAATGCGATATTTACTGCCGCTGCGGCTCAATTCGAGTATCTTGATAGCCGTTGCGCTGATATCGATCCCCAGTACCGGCGTTGTTTTTTTTCCGAAAGGAAACACTTTATTTTTCCTTTTAATGTCGTGGGTTATATGTCATACATATACTACAACATTAACTTATATTGAAACTATAGCCAACCGGATTTTAAAAAACAATTGGTTTTTAGACCACACATTTAATAACGGCCAGAAATCATGCCTTTACCCGGCAATATCCCCAGATATAGGATAATATTGATGTGAACTACGCCACATGTTGCGCTTTACCTTCAACCTCCTGCTGATCTTTTTCTTCGTGACCGTCGTGTCGGCCTCGGCGCTGGCCTGGTATATCCTCCCCCAGCTCCCCGATATCGAGGACCTGCGTGATATTAAAATGCAGGTGCCCCTGCGTGTGTACACGGACGATTATTCCCTCATCTCGGAATTTGGAGAACAGAAGCGCACCCCGATCAGCCTCGTGGAAGTACCGGACCTTATGATCAAGGCCATCCTGGCCGCGGAGGACGATCGCTACTATCAACATCCGGGCGTGGACTGGCAGGGGATCCTGCGGGCCGCCCTGCACCTGGTGAAGACGGGTGAAAAAACGCAGGGGGGCAGCACGATCACCATGCAGGTGGCGAGAAACTTTTTCCTGAACCGGGAAAAGACCTATCTCAGGAAGCTCAAGGAGATTTTTCTCGCGCTGAAGATAGAAAAGGACCTGTCAAAAAACGAAATCCTCGAGCTCTATCTCAACAAGATATACATGGGACAGCGCGCCTATGGTGTTGCCGCCGCCGCACAGGTGTACTACGGATCGGATATCAAGGACCTGGCCCTGCCCCAGTATGCCATGCTGGCCGGCCTGCCGAAGGCGCCCTCCACCACCAATCCCGTCAGCAATCCGGAACGGGCCCTCGAGCGGCGGAACTACGTTTTACAGCGCATGCTCGAGGAAGGTTTCATAGACACGGCCGCCTACCGGTCCGCCATGAGCGCCCCGGTAAAGGCGAAATTGCACAGCCCGGCGATAGAGGTGGAAGCCCCCTACGCGGCTGAACTGGTCCGCCAGCAGCTCCTGGATGAATTCGGCGAGGAGGCCTATACCACGGGTTTGAGGGTTTATACGACCATCCGGGATCACGACCAGGCGGCTGCTAACCGCGCTGTCAGGAAGGCGCTGCTGGAATACGATGAACGCCACGGTTACCGCGGCGCGGAACACCACTACGACATTACCGGCGACATGGATGAAGGCGACTGGGCGCGGCTGCTTGAGAGCTTCCCCGTCATCGCCGATCTCTACCCGGCGCTGATCGTCTCGGTCCGGGAAAAAGTCGCTTCCGCCTACCTGAACGGCATCGGTCTGGTAACCGTCGAGTGGCCGGGCCTGCAGTGGGCCAGGCGTTACATCTCGGAAAATCACCGCGGGGCCAGCCCGGCCACGGCGGCGGATATCCTGCAGGCAGGCGACGTTGTCAGACTCAGGGAAAATGAAGACGGGCAATGGCGGCTTTCACAAATCCCGGACATCGAAGGGGCATTGATCTCCATGCGGCCAAAAGACGGGGCGATAATCGCTATGGTTGGCGGCTTCGATTTTCTCCGCAGCAAATTCAACCGGGTGACGCAGGCTTACCGCCAGCCCGGTTCAGGCTTCAAGCCCTTCATTTATTCCGCGGCGATCGAAGCGGGATTCACCCCCGCCACCCTTATCAATGACGCCCCTGTCGTGTTCGCAGACCCGGGCATCGAGGACGTCTGGCGGCCGGAAAACTACACGCAAAAGACCTATGGCCCCACGCGCCTCAGGGAGGCGCTTACCCACTCGCGCAATCTCGTATCGATACGCCTCCTGCATGCCATCGGCGTTCCCTTTGTCCTGGATCACCTCGCGCATTTCGGCTTCAAGGCGGAACAACTGCCCAAAAACCTCTCCCTTGCCCTCGGCAGCGGCACCGTCACACCGCTCCAGCTCGCGCGCGCCTATTGCGTCTTTGCCAACGGCGGTTACCTGATCGAGCCCTACCTGATTAAACGGATCGAAAGCGACAACGGCAGAACCATCAGGGAGACCAACCCGGTAGTGGTATGCGAACACTGTGCCCGGGCGGCAGAGGGTAGGCCGTTGCCCGCCGCCGGGATGGCCGGTGACGGGACCGATGATCTGAACCCGCGCTATGCCGAACGCGTGGTTGAGGCCGAAAACATCTGGATCATGAATTCCATGACGCGCGATGTCATTCAGCACGGGACGGGCCGGCGCGCCCTCGAACTGAACCGCAAGGATCTTTCGGGCAAGACGGGAACCACCAATGATCAGCGCGATGCCTGGTTTTCCGGGTTCAACTCGAATCTCGTTACCGTCACCTGGGTGGGCTTCGACAAATTCCTGCCGCTCGGAAACCAGGAGACGGGGGCACGCGCCGCCCTGCCGATGTGGATTGAATACATGCGCACTGCCCTGGAAGGCATGCCGGAGAGCATTATGGAAAGGCCGCCCGGGCTGGTCTTTGCCCGCATTGATCCGCGCACGGGCAGGCTGGCGCCGCCCGGCAGCGCAGACGCCATCTTCGAGGTCTTCAAGTCCGGCCATGCGCCTGAAGAGCTGGGCGGACCGCTTACCGGCACCACCCTGGAGGACGCCGCCAGCATCCAGGATATTTTCTAGGCCGCTTCATTGCGATCGGAACGAATGACGGAACATGGACCCCGGCCGGCCCGCGCACGCATGGACACCGTATGTTCTGTAGCCGGCGATGACCGCGGCGTCTCCTGTCCGCTGCTGCCGGTCGCGAGGGCCTTGCCGCTTCATCCTTCGGGCTGAATGATGCCGGCGCCCCGCCGCATCCTCCGGGTGGCCATTCAGACCCCGCTGCGGCGCCTGTTCGACTACCTCCCCCCGCAAAATACCGATCAAAAAAAACTGGCGCCGGGACAGCGGCTGCTCGTTCCGTTCGGCAAAACGTCCGAGCGCGTGGGCCTGTTGACGGAAATTACCGATAAAAGCGGGATCGAACCGGCCAGACTCAAGTACGCGTTGAAAGTCCTGGATGAACAACCCCTCCTGCCTCCCAGGCACCTCAGGTTCATGGAGTGGGCCAGCCGGTATTATTTTCATTCTCCAGGTGATGTGCTTCTGGGCACGCTGCCCGCTCCCCTGGCCAGGGGGCGGCCGGCACTGCTTGAAAAGGATTACTACTGGGCATTGACGCCGGCCGGTAAAAGGCAGGCGCGGGAACCCGCCGGCAGAGCGGTGAGGCAGGCATCCCTCCTGCATTACCTCGAATCATTTCCCCGGGGTATTTCAGGTGATCAAATCAGGGAAAAATTTGCCTACCCCGGCAAGATCCTGAAGGCCCTGGTCCAAAAGGGTTTCTTAACTAAAATCCCTCCCCCCGACATGACGCCCGGCAAGGCAGGCCGGGTGGAAAGCGGCATCACGCTCAACAAGGCGCAGATGCAGGCCGTCGATTCGATCATTTCGGCGGCCGGCCGCTATCAGGCCTTTCTGCTGTTCGGCGTCACCGGGAGTGGCAAAACCGAAGTCTACCTGCGGTGCATAAGGCACGTCCTGCAGGAAGGCGGCCAGGCACTGATCCTGTTGCCCGAGATCGGACTGACGCCCCAGTTCGTGGAACGTTTCACGCAGCAGCTGAACCAGGGTATTGCCGTCATACATTCAGCCCTGCCCGAAGGCGAACGCCGGCGCGCCTGGCTCGGCGCGCGCGACGGCCGGGTACCGGTGATCCTCGGCACCCGTTCGGCAATCTGGACGCCGTTCAAAAAGCTGGGGATTATCATCGTCGATGAAGAACACGATCTTTCCTACAAACAGCAGGAGGGTTTCCGTTATTCCGCCCGCGACCTTGCCTTGATCCGCGCCCGGAACGAAAACGTACCGGTCGTGCTGGGTTCTGCCACACCATCCATGGAATCCCTGCAGAATGTTGCGACCGGGAAATACCGGGAATTGAAGCTTGCGCGGCGCGCGGGCGCCGCCAGCCTGCCTGAAGTCCACATCCTGGACATACGGGGCAGCAGGATGCACGGCGCGCTGTCCCTTCATCTCCTGGAGTCGATAAGACACTGCGTGGACAAGAACCAGCAGGTGCTGTTGTTTCTCAACCGGCGCGGCTATGCGCCGGTCATGATCTGCCATGATTGCGGCTGGCTGTTCAGATGCCCGCGCTGTGACATAAAAATGACCTATCACAAACACGCCGGCAAATTATGCTGCCACCATTGCGGACACCAGGAAACCCTGCCCGGGAGCTGTCCCGGGTGCGGTGGCGGGACGATCCTTGAAATCGGCCACGGCACCCAGCGGCTGACGGAAACGCTTGCAGAGAATTTCCCCGGGGTAAACATCCTGCGCATCGATCGGGACACGACCCGGCGGAAAGGCGCCATGCAGTCGATGCTCAATCACATCCAAGACGGCCAGGTCAATATACTGATTGGGACCCAGATGCTGACCAAGGGCCATCATTTCCCGAAGGTGACCATGGTGGTCATCGTCGACGCCGACCGGGGCCTGTTCAGCGCCGACTTCCGCGCCAGTGAACGCATGGCGCAGCTGATCATGCAGGTCAGCGGGCGGGCCGGGCGGGCCGAAAACCCCGGCAGGGTGATCATCCAGACCCATTATCCCGAACACCCGCTGCTGCGGACGCTGGCGGTGCAGGATTACGGGAAAATCGCCGGCGTAATCCTCGAAGAAAGGCGCGAGGCGCAGTTGCCGCCGTTCAGTTACCACGTCCTGCTCAGGGCGGAGGCCCATAACCGGCTGGAGATCGAAAAATTCCTCGGCGCTGCCCGTTCAGGTTTACCTCCAGCGGGCAACGGGGAGGTAATGGTTTTCGGCCCGGTACCCGCCCCCATCGAAAAACGCGCTGGCAGGTATCGCATGCAGTTGCTTTTGCAGTCCACCGCGCGGCGGCGGCTCAGGAACGTGCTCGATGGCTGGATCGAGAGGCTCGAGCAACTGCCCGGCGCGCGAAAGGTGCGCTGGTCGCTGGATGTTGATCCGCAGGACATGCTCTGAAGCGGATCCGATGCCAGCGGCGATCGATCGCGATGCGCGCTCGCAAGTGATGCGCGCGCAGCCGAACTTCTCCCGCAAATACCCGCGGGCTACAATGTGCGACTTTTTCGGGAGGCGTACTTGAAACAGCATTTGCAGGATCTGCTGAAACAGGCGATGGCCGATAGCGGGCTGCGGGACAAGTCCTTGTCACTGAAGGATGAAATCCAGATCGAGAAGACCCGTGACGGCCGATACGGCGATTTTGCCAGCAACATCGCCATGGTCATCGCCGCGCAGACCGGGCGCAAACCGCGGGAATTGGCGGAAGACATTGCCAGGCACATTCCGCCATCGGACACGGTGGAACGCATCGAGGTCGCGGGTAACGGCTTTATCAACTTCTTCATCGATAAACGGGCTTACCTGCGGACAATCAACGACATCCTGGAATCCGGAAAAAATTTCGGCCGTTCGGATTTCGGCAGAGAAGAACCGCTGCTCGTGGAATTTGTCTCCGCCAACCCGACCGGCCCCCTGCACATCGGCCACGGCAGGGGGGCCGCGTATGGTGCGGCGGTAGCCAATCTGCTCGAAGCCGTCGGCTACCGGGTCGACAGGGAATATTACGTCAATGATGCGGGCAGGCAGATGGATATACTCGCGGTCAGCGTCTGGCTGCGTTACCTGGAGCTCTGCGGGCTGGAGATCGGGTTCCCCGGCAAGGCCTACCAGGGTGATTATGTAAAAAACATCGCCGGCAGGATTTTGCGGGAAAAAGGGGATTCCCTGCTGCGCGAGGTGCCTGCCCCGGCGGAGGGACCGGAAAGGGAAAATGACGGCGAAAAACAGCTCGACGGGTGGATCGCGCATGCGAGGACCGCGCTTGGCGCGGACGATTACCGCTATATCTTCAATTTCAGCCTCAACGAGATCCTCGATGACATCCGGGCCGATCTCGAGGAATTCGGCATCCGCTACGACAACTGGTTTTCGGAAAGCAGCCTCGCCGCCGGAAAAAACGTGGACGAGTGCATAAACCAGTTGCGGAACAACGGTTACCTCCGTGAAAAGGACAACGCCCTGTGGTTTGCCTCCAGCCAGTTCGGCGACGAGAAAGATCGCGTAGTCGTGCGGGACAACGGCCAAGCGACCTATTTCGCTGCCGACATCGCCTACCACAGGTCCAAGTTCACCAGGGGATACAAGCGGGCCATCGATATCTGGGGGGCCGATCACCACGGTTACATGGCCAGGATAAAGGCGGCCCTGAACGCGTTGGGTGAAGACCCGGAAAAACTGGACATCCTGCTGGTCCAGTTCGCGTCGCTTTACCGGGGCGGGCAGAAGGTGCAGATGTCAACGCGATCAGGGCAGTTCGTCACCCTGAGGGAATTGCGCGAGGAAGTCGGCAACGACGCCGCCCGGTTCTTTTACGTGATGCGTAAAAGCGACCAGCACCTGGATTTCGATCTGGAGCTTGCAAAGGCCCAGACGAATGACAATCCCGTCTATTACATACAATATGCGCATGCGCGGATCTGCAGCGTCCTCCGCCAGATGCGTGAAAAGGGTTATGACTTCACACCCGCACCCGGCAGCGCTGATCTCAGTGTTTTAACCGAACCCCGTGAGCAGGTGCTGCTGATGCGGCTTTCCGACTATCCCGGGATCGTGCA
Source organism: uncultured Enterobacteriaceae bacterium (assembly GCA_964640355.1). Taxonomy (GTDB): domain Bacteria; phylum Pseudomonadota; class Gammaproteobacteria; order Eutrophobiales; family Eutrophobiaceae; genus CAZXGW01. The sequence goes on along the minus strand of CAZXGW010000038.1, from coordinate 809 downwards.
TGCCGCCGCCACCGGTTACGAACCCCACCAGGTTGCCTATTACTTGCGTGAACTCGCCAATGAGTTTCATACTTATTACAATGCCTGCCAGTTTCTGGTTGACACGGAAAACCTGCGCAAAGCCCGCTTGAGTCTCGTCTGTGCCGTCGGCCAGGTCATCCGCAACGGCCTTGAATTGCTGGGCGTCTCCGCGCCGGAGAGGATGTAATGCCCAAAGACTACAAGAACATCAATCACGCAAAATCCGCATCGGGCATGCGTTTGCACGGTGCGGTGCCGTTTGCGACCGGCCTCATGATCGGCCTGTTCGTCGCTTTCATCGTTTATCTGAAGGAACACCAGCCCGGCTTTTTCATACCGGAGCCTCCGGAACTCGTGATCAAGGACACGCGGGGGAATCAGGCGGACAGCCGCGAGGAAGAATCCCCCGGGTCAACCATCCCGGAGCCGCAATTCGACTTTTACCAGATCCTGCCAAACCTCGAGGTCAACGTTTCCGAATGGGAAACCGATGAAGATGAACAGGTCTACGCCAAAAGCCCGGCCGATGAGTCCAGCGTTTACATTTTGCAGGTAGGCTCATTCAGTGAATACGTGGCAGCCGATGAAGTCAAGGCGCGGCTGGCACTGCTCGGCATACCGGCGGACATTCAGCGTGTCGTCATCAACGGCCGCGACATCCGCCACCGCGTGCGTATCGGCCCCTACACCGACCCGGAAAAACTGCACGAGGCGCGAGACAGGCTGGTGGCGAACGGCCTGGAATTCATGCTGCTCAAGCTCAAGATCGACGACATATAGCCCGAAGG
>CAZXGW010000037.1:9279-11676 GCA_964640355.1 uncultured Enterobacteriaceae bacterium | reverse complement strand
ATCCAGTGTTTTACGGGTACTCTTAAACAAAGTGCTTTATCGCTGAAACGTGTTTTAACCAGAAAAGGTGTCAATCATTCAGGAGGTGGAAAATGAAATTATCCATCAAAGGGCTTGCCATCGCTTCGGGTCTCCTCTGGGGGATTGCCATACTGATCGTCGGCGCCGCCCACATGATCTGGCCGTCTTATGGCACGGCATTCCTGGAACTCATGGGTTCCCTCTATCCCGGCTACGATGTTGATACGGGAATAACCGGCCTGATCGTCGGCACGCTGTACGGCGTGGTGGATGGCGGCATCGGCGGGGCGCTATTCGCCTGGGTCTATAACTTTTTTGCAGAATGAACGTTTTGCTTGTTACTGGCAGAGGCGGCGCACCGGTAACACGGACACACGTTCCCCCTGTCCACCGACACTGTCCACTCCACCTGGTGGGTGCAACCGCCAGGTGACAGCCGCGAAATTTCTTCATGAAAGCCATGGTGCTCGGGGCGGCGGGCCGGCCGCTTGAGCTTGAAGAAAGGGAGATCCCCGTCTGTGGCCCGGAGCAGGTGCTGATCCGGGTAGAGGCCTGCGCCGTATGCCGGACGGACCTGCATGTCTGTGACGGCGAACTTTCCGATCCCAGGCTGCCCCTGATTCCCGGCCACGAGATCGTGGGCGAGGTCGTGGCCTGCGGGGCAGAGGTGGAACACCTCGGCGCCGGCGACCGGGTCGGCGTGCCCTGGCTGGGCTATACCTGCGGCCGGTGCCAATACTGTTCAACGGGCCGGGAAAACCTGTGCGATGCGGCGCGCTTCACCGGATACCAGATCGACGGCGGCTTTGCGGAATACACCGCGGCGCATCACCGGTTCGTATTTCTGCTCGGGGACGGCATGAGCGCGGAGCACACGGCACCCCTCTTGTGCGCGGGACTGATCGGCTACCGCTCGCTGCGCATGGCGGGTGATGCGAGGCGCCTCGGTCTCTATGGTTTCGGCGCGGCCGCGCATATCGTCATCCAGGTGGCGCGCCATGAAGGCCGGGAAGTCTATGCCTTCACCCGGGCGGGAGATGCCGCGGCCCGGACCTTTGCGGTACAGCTCGGCGCCGCCTGGGCGGGGGCGGCCGACGACCGCCCGCCGGAGCCGCTTGACGCCGCGATTATCTACGCCCCGGCCGGCGAGCTCGTGCCCGCCGCATTACGATCCCTGAAGAAGGGCGGGACCGTGGTCTGCGCCGGCATCCACATGAGCGATATCCCCTCGTTCCCCTATCATATTCTCTGGGGTGAACGGAGTATAAAATCGGTGGCCAATCTTACGCGTAAGGACGGGGAAGAATTTCTGGCGCTGGCGCCGAAGATACCGGTCAGGACCGAGACACAGCGCTTCTCCCTGGAGGACGCCAATGCCGCCCTCGCCGCCCTGCGCACCGGCAACGTCCGGGGCGCCGCCGTCCTGGTGCCGGGCTGAAGCGACTGACTTGAACCTGGCGGGCCGCCCGTACCGCGCATCGGAATTTATGGAACAGCATCACAATTCCCTTCAGCCGGGTTTCCGGCTTCAAGGCTACCGCATCGAAAAGATCCTCGGCCGCGGCGGGTTCGGCATCACCTACCTGGCGCAGGACACCCAGCTCGACCGCCTGGTAGCGATCAAGGAATACCTGCCCGTGGAACTTGCGGTGCGGGAAGCCGGCATCTCCGTGCAGCCCCTTTCCGGTGAACACGGCGAGCAATACGCCTGGGGCCTTGACCGTTTCATCAGCGAGGCCCGGACGCTCGCCAGGTTCAAACACCCCAACATCGTCAGGGTGCTGACCGTTTTCAATGAAAACAACACCGCCTACATGGTGATGGAATACGAGCAGGGCAGAGGCATGCACGACATCCTCAGGGAGAAAAAGACGCTGGCGGAATCCGAGCTGATGCCGATCCTGATGCCGATCCTCGACGGCCTGGAGGCGGTGCACGGCGAAAGCTTCATCCATCGCGATATCAAGCCGCCCAATATCTATATCCGCGGAGACGGCAGTCCCGTCCTGCTGGATTTCGGATCGGCGCGCCAGGCCCTGGGTGTACAGACCCGCACCCTGACGACCATGGTGTCGCCGGGATACGCGCCGTTCGAGCAATACGTCAGCCGGAGCAGCCGGCAGGGACCGTGGACGGACATCTACGGGCTGGCTGCCACGCTTTACCGCGCCGTGACCGGCATCGCGCCGCCGGATTCCATGGATCGCAGCGAGGCATTACTGCACACGGGCAAGGATATCTTTGTGTCCGCCGCCGAGATCGCCTCCGGACCGTATTCCCGGGGGTTTCTGACAGCCGTCGATCATGGCCTGGCCTTCAAGCCGGAACAGCGCCCGCAAAGCATCGCCGACTGGCGCCGGGAGATCGGCGGCGGCC
>CAZXGW010000037.1:5841-9179 GCA_964640355.1 uncultured Enterobacteriaceae bacterium | reverse complement strand
CCGGAACAGCGCCCGCAAAGCATCGCCGACTGGCGCCGGGAGATCGGCGGCGGCCTCCGGACGGTATCCCTGCCCGCCGCGGCGCCAACCGCCGAGGCGGAAACCGTCGCCCTGGTCTCCGAACTCGTGGCGGGAGATGCCGGCACGGTCAGGATCACGCCACAGCCGCCAACAACAGAGAATTGGATTGATCGGGCTTACGCCTCAACGGGCAAATTTCTCAAATGGGGCCTGGCGGTTATCGGTGTACTCCTGGTAATCGGCTTCATCACCGAGGCCGGCAAGAAGCGGGACCGGCCGCAGCAGGCAGAATCCCCGCCGGCAACCGTACCGGAACAGGCGGTGTCTGCCGACTCCCCGGCGGCCGCTACCGGCGCGGCGCAGGAAGAAGCTGATCAAGATGCCCCGGCACTGGGCCAGCAACGCACCGGAAGGATTGACGGATTGCTGGCGCAGGCCGAAGCGGACATGGCCGCGCTCCGGCTTACCCTGCCGCCGGGCGACAACGCGGCGGAAAAATACCGGCAGGTGCTGGAACTCGAACCGGGTCACGCGGCGGCGCAACAGGGGCTCGACAGGATCGTCCTTGAATACCTGCGGATGATGTACACGGCGCTGGCGGATAACGATCTTCCCCGCGCCGGAGACTACCTGGACAGGGCGGCCGGCGTGAACCCGGCGCACCCCGATCTGCCCGCCGCCAGGGAAAAACTGGCGGCGGCCCGGCTGGCCGAGGCGCAGCGGAAGAGTGAACAGCAACGGCTTCAGGAGGAACGCGCGGCGGCAGTCCCCCCGCCATCACCGGAGACAGCGGCCGATGGGGGCCAGCCGCCGAGCCTGGTGCCGGAATCGGAACGGCGCGCATTGCGTGATCTGCGCGAGCGGTTGAGGGCGAATCCCGATGATCCGGAATTGCGCAAAAAACTGAGGCAGGTCGCAGCGAGATACGAGGATAATATCCGGAGCGCCGTGCGCAATGGTGAATATGAACTCGCCGAAGATTATATTGACGAGATACGCAGGATATCCGGGGACAATCCCGCGACGAAAAGAAAACTCGAAGAACTCCTGCTCGCCATTGAAAGGCAGAAGGCCGGGACAGCCCGGCAGTAATCTTTCCGTTACCTGCAGTTTTTTACAAAGAGGCTTGCTGAATGCCGAAAAACATGCCCGCCGCGTCTCTCGGTGACCTTATCGCGGGGCGCCGGACGATCTACCGGTTCAAGCCCGATCTCACGCCGCCGCGCGAGAAGATCCTGGAAGCGGTCAACGTCGCCCGCTGGGCGCCGAACCATCACCTGACCGAGCCGTGGCATTTTTACCTGATTGGACCGGCGACCGCCCGGGCCATCGCCGAGCTGAACGCGGAACTGGTGAAGCAGAGAAAAGATGAAGCGGCCGCGCAGGCGAAACTCGAACGCTGGCTGAAGATCCCGGGCTGGCTGGCGCTGACCTGCGATCGTTCGGAGGATACGGTGCGGGCCATGGAGGACTATGCCGCCTGCTGCTGCGCGGCGCAGAACCTGATGCTCTATTTATGGAGCGAAGGGATCGGCGTCAAATGGAACACGGGCGACCTCATCCATCACCCGCAGTTTTATGATCTCCTCTGGGTTGATCCTGATCTCGAGCGGGCCATCGGTATATTCTGGTATGGTTATGCCGAAGCGATCCCCAACGCCGCGCGTAAACGGGTGGATCAATTCCTGGTCGAGCTGCCCTGAGGGAGCAGGTCGAAACTCTTCCTGATCGCCTTTCGTCAATTTATGCAGGAAAACACATCCGCCGTTCTGGAGGCAGTCGGACTGAAGTGCGTGCGCAACGAGCAGACGCTGTTTGAGCGCCTGTGCTTCAGCGTGCAGGCCGGCGAGGTGTTGCAGGTCGACGGTCCGAACGGCAGCGGCAAGACGAGCCTGCTGAGACTGCTGTGCGGGTTGTCGGCGCCGAGCGATGGAGAGGTGAGATGGCGGGGCCGGCCGATCGGGGAGATACGGGATGACTACGCCCGCGAGATCAGTTACGTCGGCCACAGCAACGGCATCAAGGCCGAACTCACGCCGCATGAAAATCTCGCCGTGGCCCGATCGCTGGCGGCACCGCGGCCGGATGCTTCCGTTGCAAAAGTCCTCGCGCGGATGGAGCTGTCGGCGCTCGCCGGCGTGCCGGTGCGCCGGCTGTCGTCGGGACAATGCCGGCGTGTGGCACTGGCGCGGCTTTTACTGTCGAACGGACGGCTCTGGTTTCTGGATGAACCCTTCACCACGCTCGATGGCGGCAGCCGGAATCTCGTCCGGGAGCTGATCTCTGATCACGCGGCCGCCGGGGGGATAACGGTCATCGTAACGCATGAACCGCTGGACCTCGCGGGAGATCGGGTAAGCCGGATTACCCTGCCGTCATGAACGACAGTTCTTTTATCGCGGCATTTGTGGCGGTCCTTAAACGCGATATCACGCTTGCCCTGCGCCGGAGCAGCGACATCGCCAACCCGCTGATCTTCTTTTTCATCGTGGTCATGCTGTTTCCCTTTGCGCACGGCCCCGATGCCGGCATGCTCCAGCGGTTTGTGCCCGGCATGATCTGGATCGCGGCCCTGCTGTCCGCCGCCCTGTCGCTGGACATGATGTTCCGATCCGATTTCGAAGACGGCAGCCTCGAGCAGATGCTGCTGTCGCATCACCCGGTTACCGGGCTGGTCATGGCAAAGATCACCGCCCACTGGCTGTTGACGGGGGCGCCCCTGATCCTGGCGGGGGTGATCCTCGGGGCGCTGCTGGGGCTTACGGCGGAGTCAATAGTGTCCCTGTTTGTCACCCTGCTGCTGGGAACGCCGGTGCTGAGCCTGGTCGGCTCGGCGGTCATGGCCCTGACGGTCGGCCTGCGCGGCGGCGGCGTCCTGCTCGCCCTCATCATCCTGCCGCTTTACATCCCGGTGCTGATCTTTTCGATGGCCGCGATAGACAACGCCGCCTCGGGCCTGCCGTTCGCCGCGGAACTGTACATCCTCTCGGCCCTGCTGGTCCTGGCCGTGACCCTGGCACCGTTCGCCACTGCGTCTTCCCTGAAAATCAGGTTCAGTTGATTTGTGAATTCTGTCAACGAAGCACTGAACAACTACATCCTGTCATTTCGACCCCCTCGACTGCGCTCAGGGTAAACTCCGGGAGAAATCTTATAGTGGCTTGTTTTATCATATATTTTTACAGACAGATTTCTCGCTTCGCTCGAAATGACAACTTGATTGGAGGTTCCTAAAGTATACTGTCACCCGGATTCACCCCGAATTCAGCCACCGCGTTCAGCCATGTTTACAAGCATCAGCCAATACGCCGCACCGA
>CAZXGW010000037.1:0-5741 GCA_964640355.1 uncultured Enterobacteriaceae bacterium | reverse complement strand
ATTCAGCCACCGCGTTCAGCCATGTTTACAAGCATCAGCCAATACGCCGCACCGAAAAACTTTTTTACGCTGTCCCGGCGGCTGGCGCCGGTGTTCGGCTGGACGAGCCTGGCGCTTATGATCGCGGGTGCATACGGCGGGCTGGTGGTCGCGCCGCCGGATTACCAACAGGGCGAGAGTGTGCGGATCATCTACGTGCACGTGCCGAGCGCGTGGATGTCGCTGTTCGTGTATGTCGTCATGGCGGCCGCCGGCGCCGCCGGGCTCATCTGGCGGGTCAAGGTCATGGATGCCATCGCCCGCAGCAGCGCCCCCCTCGGCGCCTCGTTCACCTTCCTGGCCCTGGCGACGGGGTCGTTGTGGGGCAAACCAATGTGGGGCGCCTGGTGGGTGTGGGATGCGCGCCTCACCTCCGAGCTGATCCTGCTGTTCCTGTACCTGGGTTACATGGCGCTCCAGTCCGCGATCGAGGATCCGCGCGTCGCGGCGCGCGCCGGCGCCATCCTGGCCTTGATCGGTCTCGTGAATATCCCGATCATTCACTATTCCGTGGAATGGTGGAGCACGCTGCACCAGGGGCCTACCGTAACCAAGATCGGTGCCCCATCGATCCATATCAGCATGCTGGTACCCTTGCTGATCATGGCGCTGGCCTGGATGTGTTACTACTTTGCGATGGTCCTGGTGAGGGCGCGTTGTGAATTGCTGCTCCTTGAACGGAACACGGCCTGGGCCAGGGAACTCACCGCCCGGAGGGCCGTGACGTGATGCCTGAACTCCGGGAATTCCTGCAGATGGGCGGTTACGCGTTGTACGTCTGGTCATCCTACGGGCTGAGTTTCATCGTGCTTGTGCTCAACGTAATCATCCCGCTCTGGCGTGAGAAGGAAATCGTGCAGTACATTGCCGGGCAACCTCCGCGGGACGCATGAACCGGAAGCGGCGCAAACAGATCGCCACCGTGTGTTTCATCGTCGCCGGCATGGGCGCGGCGACGGCGCTCGCGCTCAAGGCCTTCCGGGAGAATCTTCTGTATTTCTACAGCCCGTCCCAGGTCATCGCCGGCGAGGCGCCGGAGCAGCGGGCCTTCCGGATCGGCGGGCTCGTGGCCGAGGGCAGCGTAGTGCGCGATCCCGGGGGCCTGGCCGTGAACTTCGTGCTGACCGATACCGCGCAAGAAGTCACCGTCGTCTACGATGGGATACTGCCGGACCTCTTCCGTGAAGGCCAGGGGGTCGTGGCGAACGGCACGTTGCGATCGGATGGCGTGTTCGAGGCGTTCGAGGTGCTGGCGAAACACGATGAAACCTACATGCCGCCGGAAGTGGCCGGCGCCCTGGCGGAGGCCGGCAAACCCCTCCCCGCGAAAAGCCTGCTGGTGGAATGATGATCGTTGAACTCGGACACGTGGCCCTGATCCTGGCCCTGTGCCTGGCCTCCGTGCAGGCCTTCTTTCCGATCATCGGCGCGGCGCGGGGCGATGAAAGCTGGATGGCGGTGGCCCGTCCCGCGGCCCGCGCCCAGTTCGCCTTCCTGGTCCTCGCCTTCTGCGCCCTGGTTTACGCCTTCATCACCAATGATTTTTCCGTCGTTTACGTCGCCAATAATTCCAACACGGCGCTGCCCGTGTACTACCGGATCTCGGCGGTGTGGGGGGCGCACGAGGGTTCACTCCTCCTGTGGGTGCTGATCCTCGGCCTGTGGACGGTGGCGGTGACGCATTTCAGCCGCCACCTGCCGGAAGACTTTTCGGCGCGCGTGATCGGCGTCATGGGATTGATCAGCACCGGCTTTCTGATGTTCATGCTGCTGACTTCGAACCCCTTCCAGCGGCAGTGGCCGGTGGCGGAGGGTGCGGATCTCAACCCGCTGCTGCAGGACCCCGGCCTCATCATCCATCCGCCGATGCTGTATACGGGCTATGTCGGTTTTTCCGTCGCCTTCGGCTTTGCCATCGCCGCGCTGCTCGGCGGCCGGCTGGATGCCGCCTGGGCCCGCTGGTCGCGGCCGTGGACCACGGCCGCCTGGATCTTTTTGACCCTCGGCATCGCGCTGGGAAGCTGGTGGGCCTACTACGAACTGGGCTGGGGCGGCTGGTGGTTCTGGGACCCGGTGGAAAACGCCTCGTTCATGCCCTGGCTGGTCGGCACGGCCCTGATCCATTCGCTCGCGGCGACGGAAAAACGCGGCGTGTTTCGCAACTGGACCGTGCTGCTCGCCATCTGCGCCTTTTCACTCAGCCTGCTCGGCACTTTCCTGGTCCGCTCCGGCGTGCTCACCTCGGTCCATGCTTTCGCCAATGATCCGGCGCGCGGGATTTTCATTCTGTGTTTCCTTGGGCTCGTGGTCGGCGGATCGCTCACGCTCTACGCCTGGCGGGCGCCGCAGGTCGTGAAGGGAAACCAGTTCAGCCCGCTCTCGCGCGAAACGTTTCTGCTGTTCAACAGTGTGCTGCTGATCACCGCCATGGCGGCCATCCTGCTGGGCACTCTCTATCCCCTCGTGATCGACGCGCTCGGCCTCGGCAAGCTCTCCGTCGGCGCTCCATACTTCAATGCCGTGTTTGTGCCGCTGATGGTGCCCGTGGTCGTCCTGCTCGGCATCGGCCAGTTGACCTGCTGGCGGAAAGACAGCGCCGCGCGGCTGTGGCCGCACCTGCGCCATGCCGTGCTGGCAAGCCTGCTGCTCGCGGGACTTGTCACGATCATGCTCGCCATTAAGCTCGGCGGGGAACCGGGGAAAATGCTCGCGGCCGGTCTCGGCATTCTGCTGGCCCTGTGGGTGGCGGGCAGCATATTCATCACGATCCGGGCGCGCGTCCGCCCCGACCAGGCGTTCCTGCCGGCGCTCGCCGGCATGCCGCGCGCCTTCAAGGGAATGTGCCTGGCGCATACCGGCCTCGCCGTGGTCATCACCGGCATCACCCTGACCGGTCTTTACAGTTCCGGTGTGCATGTGCGGATGGCGCCCGGCGACCGGATTGATCTGGCCGGTTACGACTTCCGCTTCGAGGCCCTGCGCGTTCTCGACGGCCCGAATTACCGGGCCACCGAGGCCGAAATTCACGTGTACAAAAAAGACCGGGTGGTCGCCAAACTCAGGACCCAGAAGCGCAACTATCATGCGCGCGGCATGACCATGACGGAGGCCGGAATTGATCCGGGATTCACCCGGGATCTCTACGTCTCCCTGGGAGAACCCCTCGAAGGGGAGGCCTGGAGTCTCCGCCTCCACGTCAAACCGTTCGTGCGCTGGATCTGGTTGGGCGCATTGTTGATGGCCCTCGGTGGTTTACTGGCGGCCACCGATCCGCGTTACCGGCTCGCCGCCCGGCGCCTGCCCGCCACTCCCGGCCCTTACCGGGAGGCGCCCTTGCCGGCAGCGGCAGAATCCCGGCCGGCGATATAGATACGTGCGTTACAGTATCCCGCTCGTGGTATTCGTGCTTCTCGTCGCCCTGCTCGGGATCGGCCTGAAACTCGATCCGGGGCACGTGCCTTCGCCGTTGATCGGTAAACCGCTGCCGGCGTTTTCCCTGCCAACGCTGCATGACGAGAAAAAAGTGCTGGCCTCCGGCGATCTCCGCGATGAAGTGGCGCTGCTCAATGTGTGGGCGTCGTGGTGCGTCGCCTGCCGCACGGAACACCCGCTGCTCGTGGCCCTGAAGCAAAACGGCCGGGTGAACATCTACGGCCTGAACTACAAGGATGATCGCCAGGACGCACTTGACTGGCTGGCGCGCCTCGGCGATCCCTACCGGGCGAGCGCATTCGACAGGGACGGCCGGGCAGGCCTGGATATGGGTGTCTACGGTGTCCCGGAGACCTTTGTCATCGACCGCAACGGCATCATCCGCTACAAGCACATCGGCCCGATTACGCCGGATGTCCTGGAGAAAAAACTGCTGCCGCTGATCCGCGCACTCGAGGCGCCGGCGACATGAGGCATTTTCGATTGGCAACCTGGCTGTCCGGCCTGCTGCTGGCTTTCAATGCGGGGGCGGCGGATGTCCCGTTTGTCTTCGAGGATGATACGGACGCTGAGCGCTACCAGCGGCTTGTCGAAGAGTTGCGCTGTCTTGTCTGCCAGAACCAGTCCCTGGCGGATTCCCACGCCGATCTCGCCCAGGACCTGCGCGACGAGATCTACCGGATGATCGGAGACGGCCTCAGCGATGAGGAGATCGTCGGCTTCCTGGTGGATCGGTACGGTGATTTCGTGCTTTACCGGCCGCCGCTGAAGGCGAGCACCGTTCTGCTCTGGTTCGGGCCGTTTTTGATCTTCATCGCGGCGGTGTTCATCGCCGTGCGCTTCCTCCGGCGACAGGCGGCACGCATGGACGCGGACGGCCAGGCCGCGGCAACGGAGGCCGAGGGGGAACGCCCGTGATCTTCTGGCTGCTCGCCATCCTCATGACGGTTCTTGCGCTCGCCGCGGTCCTGTTCCCGCTCTGCCGGCGCGCTGACAAATTGACCGACACGGAAGGCCGCCTCGCAAGGGATCTGGCGCAGGCGAGGCTCGCCGAGGTCGAGGGTGATCTGGTGAACGCAACGATTACTCCCGAACAGGCGCGCTACATCCGGCGGGAACTCGAACGGGAATTGCACCGCGCGGCGGAGGGCAATGCACCGGGAGGCGACGAGGCACCACCTCCGGCAAAGCGGCGATGGGGATCTGCGCTCGCCATGGCCATCTTGCTTCCGGTGTCGGTGGCCGGCCTTTATCTCTGGCTCGGCACGCCGGAGCTGGCGGACACCTCACAGTCCCGCCTGACGCGTTATTCACCGGCGGAAGTGGAGCAAATGATCGGGCGCATCGAGGCGTACCTGCAGCAACACCCGGCGGATGCCGACGGCTGGCTGGTCCTGGCCCATTATTACCTGGCCGCCGGCAGGCAACAGGAAGCGGCCGTGGCCCTTGAGCATTTATCGCGGCTCACCGGCGTGAAGAAAGCGGAGGAGGGCGCCGGCGGCGAGGCGCCCGAATCCCGCGCTGGCGCCACCGCGGCGGGTGATCAGGAACGCCGTGGAGAAGGAGAAGAAGAAGCGGGAGGCGGGATCCGGGCCAGGGTCTCGCTCGCACCGGCATTCGTGCCGGCGGTCGCACCCGACGATACCGTGTTCATCTATGCGCAGGAAGTTGACGGGCAGCCCATGCCCGTGGCCGCGATCCGCCGCGCCGCCCGCGATCTGCCGGCGCAGGTCGTCCTGAATGACGCCGTGTCGCTTGATCCCGGCCGGAAGTTGTCCGGCCTGGAACGCGTCGATCTTGTCGCGCGCCTCTCGAAAACCGGCGACGCCACGCCGCAAAGCGGCGATCTCATCGGCAGGCTGACCAATGTGCCGGTGGGCCAGGCGAAACCGCTGGAACTCGTCATCGATCAGACCGTGCCTTGAGAAGAAAAAGGGGTCGGTGTCATGACTCTGACCCCTTGTTTTTAGGGAGAAAAACAGCCGCATTTTGAGAAAAATAACCGCTAATAATATTGTTATGAGAATATTGACCGCATAGGACATCAATGGCAAATAAATGCGGCTATTTTTCTCTGTACATATTAAAATACGGCTATATTTCCGAATATGCGGCCGTTTTTCGGGGGATCCATGGCAACTGATACACCGGGATACCGTTACCTGATAGATCACTACAAGCTGGCTGCCCGGCCACTGTCAGTCTACGCACGCCTTGATCCTAAAATCAAAGGTCGGAAATCACGCCGTTCCGGTGATCAGGAAATCCTG
>CAZXGW010000036.1:0-11712 GCA_964640355.1 uncultured Enterobacteriaceae bacterium | reverse complement strand
TGTCAGTAGTGCGTAGTGATCGTATTCTACACTCAGCACTCAGTCCTCAGCACTCATGAGTGACCCTTGGCTTGGGGCCGATATCTTGTCCATAACCAACTTTCAAAATCACGGATTGCCGGGCAGACCACCGGAAGACACGCCGTGAATACATCCTTGTAGGCTCGAGTGCCGCTGTCCCTGCGGCACACGGTCTTCCGGAAGTCTGCCCGGCAATATGATTTAGAGAAAGATAATCGTTGGACACAATTCTGGCGCGGGTGGAGCAGATCGAGGTTGAGGACGGCGGCAAGGTACAGTTATGATGGCCGGTACGCCAGGACCAGGCTTACACACCGGATCACTGCCATGCTCGCTCGAATCCTTTTTTTGTCGCTCGTCGTTATTTCCGCCGATCTCCAGGCCGTCTCCAAATCCCCGATGGAACACGTGCGGGAATCCACGGAGAAGGTCATCACCATTCTCCAGGACGCATCGCTGGATCGCGAAGCGAAGTGGCGCCGGATCGGCGTGATAATCAACGCCCGGTTTGATTTCCGGAGCATGTCGCAAAGCGTGCTGGCTACCAACTGGCAGGAGGCCACGCCCGAAGAACGGGCGCGCTTCGTCGAGTATTTTTCCCAGTACATCGAGGCCACCTACCGCGAAAAAATCGAGGCCTACACCGATCAGAAAGTGCTGTATCTCAGGGAGACCATCAACGGCAAGCGCGCCGAAGTGGACACCGTGATCGTGTCCAATTCAACGGAAATACCGGTCAGCTACAGGATGAAAAACAACGACGGTGACTGGTATGCCTACGACGTAATCATCGAAGGCGTCAGCCTCGTTAACAACTACCGCAGCACCTTCACGGCCATCGTCAAGAATGAAGGCATGGACGGCCTGTTGAACGATATCCAGAGGAGGATAGAGAGACACAGGCAGGAAGGAGGCTCGCCCTCAACCACGCCCTGAGACTTACTTTTCCGATTCGAAGATATACTTGCTGATCAGTTCCTCGAGATTTATCGAGGGTTCGGTCTCGAGGATCTCCATGCCGGGCCGGAGATGGTTTTCGGATCCGCCGGGGCTGATCCGGATGAATTTGTCGCCGATGATCCCCGCCGTGCGTATGGACGCCGTGGCATCTTCCGGCACCTTCACGGCCTCGTCGATCGCCATGGTCACCAGGGCCTGGTACTTGTCCGGCAGGAACCGTATCTCGCTTACCTTGCCGATGCGCACCCCGGCGGCCTCGACGTGGGATCCCTTCTTCAGGCCGGAGACGGAGACGAATCTCGCCTGGAGGGGGTAGGTCGCGTCCCCGAACAGGCCGACGTCGCCCATTTTGACGGCCAGGTAACCCATGCAGGCCAGGCCTGCCAGCAGGAACAGGCCGACGATGAATTCGATGCCGGGTGGTTTCATGATCGCGCGGGTTATTCTAGCAGGTTCACGTCAAAGGATGATTGCGCTCAGCAGGTAATCGAAACACAGCACGGCGATGGAGGACACGACAACGGCATCGGTGGTCGCCCGGCTTACCCCTTCCGATCCGGAGGCGCCGTAATCGTCGAGGTGCAGGAAGAATCCCTTGGCGGTCGCGATCCACATGATGAGCAGGCCGAAGACCAGGGATTTCACCAGCCCCATGACGATATCGTTCCAGACCACGGTTTCGTACATGCCTTCAAAATAGGCGCCCGGGCTGATTTCAAACAGTATCACGCCGACGAAGTAACCCCCGAAGATGCCGATGACGACGAATATCGCCGTGAGCAGCGGAACGGAAATGATCCCGGCCAGCAGGCGGGGCGCAATGAGGTAGCGGTAGCTGTCGATGGCCATGCACTCGAGCGCATCGATCTGCTGCTCGTTGCGCATGATGCAGATCTCGGCGCAGATCGCCGAACCGGCGCGGCCGATCACCATCAGGGCCGTCAGCACCGGACCGAGTTCGCGAACCAGGCTGAGTCCCACCGCCGATCCCAGCAGTCCGACAGACCCGAAGCGCACAAGCGTATCGTGGAATTGCAGGGCGACCACCATGCCGACAAACGCCCCCGACACCACGATCACCGGCAGGGACCGGGCCCCGATGAAATAGATCTGCCGAATAAGGGGTTCCGGCTTACAGGGTGGTATAACGGCGCGCAGCAGGGCGGTCCACAGAAATATCCCGCTTCTTCCCAGGCGCGGGATGAAGCCTGTCCATCGGGTTGCGGCCGGCATGCCCGTCCGGTCTAGAAGGCGGTACTGGCGGTCGACAGGGTGGCAATCAGGTCTTGCTTCAGCCGCACCGCTTCCTCGAGTTCGGATTCGCTGAGCTGACTTTTCAGGGTGTCGCGCCGGTGGATATCGAGGACGTTGCCCTGCTCGGCGAGGATGCTGTACCAGGCGAACGCCAGGGGCTTGTTCTGCGGGACACCTTCGCCGTTCAGGTACATGTGACCGAGGCTCCGCTGGGCGATGGTATGCCCCTGCAAGGCGGCCTTCCGGAACCATTCCAGGGCTTTCAGCGGATCCTGCGACAGTCCCTCGCCGTTGGCATAGGCAAGTCCTAGTTGATACTGGGCGGGGGCGTAGCCCTGGCTCGCGGCGTGCTCGAAATACTTGACGGCCATCGCGGTGTTGCGCGCCACCCCGTCCCCATAGGCATAGGCCATGCCGCGCTCGTAATCGGTTTGCGCCGGTACTGCGGGTGTATCGGCGCGTTTTACCCCGGTTGCCGGACTGGCAGGAAGGGGCGCCGCCACCGCCGGCTGATCCGGTTCTTCATCACCGGCACCGAACAGGCCGCCGATGAAGCCGAACACGCCGCCCGAGGTCTCTTCGTCAACCTCTGCTGAGGTTTCCTGGACGGTTCCGGTAGCTGGATCGCCGCTTTCAGCCAGGGCTACGCGCAGGCTTTCGAGATTATGTTGCGCACCCGTATGGCCCTGGGCCGCGGCCTTTTCATACCAGTCTCTCGCCTCCCGGTCATTCTGGGCGATACCTTCCCCCATGAGGTACATGTTGCCGAGCTTGTACTGGGCATCCACCATCCCCTGGATCGCCGCGCGCCGGTACCAGAGAAAGGCCTGATTAAAATCCTGCTCTACGTTAACGCCCTCGTAATACAGGGTGGCCAGCCGGTACTGGGCGTCGGCATCGCCTTCCACCGCCAGGGGCAGAAGGCTGTCGGCAGCCGTGGTGACGGCGGTGTCGAGGGCATCTTCAACCTCAACGGTTTCGCCAATCGTGGCAGGTTTCTGATCGGCCAGGGCGATTTGCAGATCCTGATCCGCTGCTTGATCTGCCGTTTCCTCAGGCAGGCGTTCAGGCGCCTCGGGTTCGGCAAGCTGGCTGTCCCACTCGACAGTGGGGAGAACATCTGCCTTGGCGGGTTCTTCTTCTGCCGCAACCGCTTCCGTGTCATCGCCGCCGGCATCGGGCTGCGGGCTTGGCGTTGATTTCTTGCCGAAGCGGAATAACCGCGCAAATAATCCTTCCCGCCTTTCGGGGTCTTCCATTTGTGTGACGGTGCTCGTCTCGTCAGCCGTTTCGCTGGGCGAGGCCGGCGCTTCCGGCGAGGTGCCTTCAGCCGCACCAGGAGAGGTAATGGGCTGATCTGCTCTCGCGATATCGGCTCCCGTGGGGTCAGGATGGTCAGGGATCTCTTCCGTGGCGGGGGTTAATTGTTCATCGGCAGGGGAAAGTCCCTCGGCATAGCTGATGGCCGCCGTTTTTTCCTCCGGTTCTGCTGCGTGTTCCGGTGTTGAAGCGATTGCGGCGGCCGGCGGAGCAATGTTCTTGCGCGGCCTGTAGGGCGTCTGGATCTCCGTCAGGGCGAAGGCAGGCGCCTCCTTCTGCGGTTCGGGGACGGCGCTGTCCGGCTTTTTCTCGCCGCCGGAAAACAGGCGCTGGAAGAAACCGGCAACGCCGCCGGATTCTTCCCCGGCGCCAGGCGGCTCAGGCGGTGTAGCCGCAACGGCCGGGGCTTCAGTTTTATCTTCCGGTAGTGCCGGCGGGGAAGGAGTAACGGTTTCACTTACTGCGGGAACGCCAGGCACCGGTTCCGTCTCTTCTTCCGCTTTGGCAGCTGGGGTCGCGGTGGTGGTATCGGTTGGCGCGGCGTCGCCTGTTGTCGCCTGTGGCGGTTCGTTTATTGCCCCGGCGATGGCGCGTTCCATGCTGGAGAGTTCATTCTGGGCGGCGACATAACCCTGATCCGCGGCCAGGCGGAACCACTGAACGGCCTGATCATAATCGCGAGGCACACCTTTGCCGGCGCGATACAGGGTGCCGAGGTTGTACTGGGCGGAGGCATTGCCTTTCCCGGCGGCCTTGCGGTACCACGCGGCCGCCTTTTCATAGTCCTTGCCCAGGCCTTCACCGGTGTGGTACAGGCTGGCCACCATCACCTCGGCGCGCTCATAACCCTGTTCCGCCGACTTGAGAAACCAGCCAGCCGCTTCCTTTTCATCCTGGGGTACGCCTTCACCGTAGGCATAGGAGATCCCCAGGCTGTACTGGGCTACGGCATGGCCCTGTTCCGCTGCCCGGCGATACCAGAGGGCCGCCTCCCGGAAATCCTGCTTGACGCCTTCCCCGAAGGCGTACGCCACGGCAAGGTTGTACTGGGCGTCCCGATCCCCCTGGCTCGCGGCCATGCGGTACCATTTCACCGCTTCTTCATAACTCTGTGAAACGCCTTCGCCGGCGTAGTACATGTAGCCGAGGTGGGATTGCGCCTTGATATCGCCTCTTTCCGCCAGCCGCTTGAATTCTTCCACGGCCTTCGTAAAGTCGCCGGCCCTGAGTGCTTCGTTGGCGGCATTCATGTCGGCCATCGCCGAGGGCGGCATGACAACGAGGAAAACGAGAAGACAGAGGAAGTAGTGGAGAATCCTGCTCACCGCCGTGCCCCCATGCGCGGCTCACACCTGGCGGGGCCTGACACCGAACCGCCGATCTCCCGCCCATGCCCGCGTTCGGAAAAAAGATGCGCCATTAATGGAACCCGTAGCAGGGAAATATACTGGTTATTGCGCCAAAAAGTAAGTTCAGCGGCGGTGGGGACACATCGGCCGGTAGAAACCCCGTCACACCGGCAACACAGACGTCCGGCCTATTCAACGGTTGGCCTGCGCCGGCTGCTTGAGAGCGGTGTCTCTACCGCAGGGCATCGCCCAGCGCGTCACAGCAGGTTTTCAGAACCCTGATGCGGGCGTTGTATTTATCGTTGGCTTCGATAATGTGCCAGCGCGCGTACTCGGTGCTCGTTCTCGTGATCATGTCATTGACGGCGGCTTCATATTCAGGCCATTTTTGCCGGTTGCGGTAATCTTCCTCCGTTATCTTGTGGCGCTTGTAGTCCGTTTGTTCCCGTTCCTTGAAACGGCGGAGTTGTTCTTCGGCGTCGATGTGCAGCCAGAATTTGACCAGTACGATGCCGGCGTCGGTCAATTCCTCCTCGAAATCAGTGATCTCATGATAGGCGCGCATCCATTCCTCCCGGCCGGCGAACCCTTCCACCCGTTCGACGAGGACGCGGCCATACCAGCTCCTGTCGTAGATGGTCACCTGGCCCCGCCGAGGCAGATGACGCCAGAACCGCCAGAGATAATGATGCGCCTTTTCTTCGTCCGTGGGTGCCGCGATCTGGATCACGCGATACTGCCTGGCGTCCAGGGCATGAGTGATGCGCCGGATCACGCCGCCCTTGCCGGCGGCATCCCAGCCTTCAAAGAGAAAAATGGCGGATACCTTCGCGGTCAGTGCGTCCCGCGCCAGGAGATTGAGTTTTCCCTGGTACTTGTTCAGCTTCCTGTTGTATTCCTTTTTTTCGAGCTTTTTGCCGAGATCGAGTGAGGCCAGAAGACCGGACTTGTTTTTCCCGGTTGCGGCCGCTGCCTTTGTTTTTCCCGGCGCGGCGGATCGTTCCCTGATGTGCGACGTTATCCTGTCGAGGATGTATTCGCCGACGGTCAGGCAGGCGTAGCGAATATCCGATCCGTCGATGATCTGCCAGGGCGCATGACCCGTGCTCGTCTCCCGCAATACCCGTTCCGCGATAGGGACGAAATAATCGTAGAGTTTCAGGTTCTTGCGGTGGCGCTCGGTGATGCGCCATTGCTGATCGGGGTCTTTCTTGTACTCCCTGAATCGTTTTTCCTGGTTACTCTTGCTGAGGTGAATCCAGCACTTGATGATGACGGCGCCGTCGTCGCAGAGTTCCTTTTCCATTTGCTGGATATGTATCAGGCTGGCGTCCAGTTCCTCGTTGTCGATTTTTTTATTGACCCGCTTTGAAAGGGGATCGCTGTACCAGGAGCCCACGAAGATACCGATATAACCTTTCGGGGGCAGCGCCATCCAGAAGCGCCAGTAAGGCGGGCGCTCTCTCTCGTCCTCGGTGGGCGTCCAGAAGGCGTGCGTCCTGATATATCTGGCATCCATCCATTCGTGAAGGGTGTTGATTACGGCGCCCTTGCCGCCGCCGTCGACGCCGGAGATGAGGAGGATGACCGGGAATTCCGCGCGCTTCTGCAAATCCATTTGCGTATCCAGCAGCGATTTTCTGAGCGCCGGAACACGTTTTTTATATTCGTCCTTGCTGATTTCATGCCTGATTTCGGCTTCTTCAAACATATACCGCCCCTTTCATTGCAATATCCCGCCGGATGGCGGACGATTTATCCCGCAGGCAGGGTGCCCCGAGGATACTCTGCGCATCATGCTATCATTTTTACCGCCGGGCGTATTGATCTCCATGCGCCCGTTATAGATGAATCGGGGAACCCCGCCGCCGTTAGATAAAACCGAATCGGCTCGCAGTAGAGCAGGAGACACGATGAAACTTTACCATTTCCCGTACTCGCCCAATTCACGTCGCGTGCTGGCGACCGCCATTCACCTGGGAATAAGGCTGGATCTCGAATACGTAGATCTGGCGAAAGGCGGACAAATGAAACCGCGTTATGTGAAGCTCAATCCAAACCACATGATCCCCACGCTGGTCGATGGCGATTTTGTCCTGTGGGAATCGACAGCCATCATGCAGTACCTCGCTGACACAAAACCCCGTAATGATCTTTATCCCACCGATGTGAAAACCCGCGCAGACGTCAATCGCTGGCTGGCGTGGAACATCGCCCACTGGGGTACCGCCTGCGGGTTTTTCATCTATGAACGGCTGGCGAAGAAATTGCGCGGACTGGGGGAGCCCGATCCCGTGGAGATTGCGAAGGGGACGGAGCGTTTCCATCGCTTTGCCGGTGTACTGAGTCGCCATTTGAAGAAGCGGGCGTGGATGGTCGGAGAGGGCATAACGCTTGCTGATTATGCCGTCGGGTCCTATCTTGATCTCGCTGCGCCCGCTGGTTATCCCATGGCGGGATATGCGGCGATCAGTCGCTGGTATGCGGAGCTTTCGGAACAGGAGGCCTGGAAGAAATCGGCACCGGCGAATTTCATGAAAGAGTCACGCTGAACAAAGGGGGGAGGGGATGACGTCACATATGAAAACCACGCGCGCGATCCGCGAACGGCTGCAGGAACCCGGCATCATCCGCATGCTCGGTGCCCATGATGTCCTGACCGCGGTGGTGATCGAACAGGCCGGGTTTGATTCGGTCTTCATTGGCGGGTTTGGCACCAGCGCCAGCCTGTGTGGCCTGCCGGATCTGAATTTTCTGGGTTTGACCGAGATGGTGGATGCCACCCGCCGGATGGCGCGCCGGCTTTCCATCCCGCTCATCGCCGATGCCGACACGGGGCACGGCGACCTGCACAACGTCTTGCGCTGCGTGAACGAGTTTGAGCTTGCCGGCGCCGCCGGCATCATCCTCGAAGACCAGGTTACCCCCAAGCGTTGCGGTCATTTCGGCGGCAAGGAGGTGATCCCCGCGGAAGAAATGATCCTGAAATTCAGGGCCGCGATCACCGCACGGCATGATCCGGATTTTCTGTTCATCGCGCGGACCGATGCCCGGGAAACCGGGGGGCTGGACGAGGCCATCGATCGCGTCAACCGGTACTGCGACGCCGGGGCGGATATCGCCTTTATCGAGGCCCCGCTGTCTGTGGAGGAACTCGAGGAAATAGGCAGGCGGGTGGAATACCCGAAGTTCGTCAACATGCTGGCATTCGGCAAGACGCCGATCCTCCCCGCCGCGGAACTCGAGGAAATGGGTTTCAAGATGATGGTGGCCCCTATCGACTCCGTGCTGCTCACCGCGAAGGCGATGCAGGACATGGCGGAGGCCTTCATGCGGGACGGCCATACCCGCTCCCTCGTTGACCGGATGGTGAATTTCGACGAGATCAAGCAGATACTGGGACTCGGCGATTTCCTCTCGCTCCGCGATCGGCTGAAACAGCAGGTTTGACGAATTTTCCCGGATGCCCCGTCAAATCAAACCGTACCGTCGTATCATTGCCGCTTACCTGATCTTGCTGGCGGCGGGCATCCCGTGGTACTGGCCGGAAGGCAACACCGCGAGGCTGTTCGGCCTCCCGGCCTGGGTTACGATTGCAATCATCGTCTCGGTACTGGCGTCCGTCCTGACGGCTTTTATCCTGTTTTATTATCGCTGGCCGGGCGAGGGGGGCGAGGATGATCGGCCCGAGGAGGCATGACCGGTTTTCTCCCGTTTAACCTGGCGGCCTGGGCGTTCATCTGGATCTACCTCCTGTCCCTGATCGCCATCGGCTGGCTGGGATATCGCGCTCGCCGGGGAAATACCCTCAATGACTTTTACCTCGCCGGTTCCGGCTTTGGCCTCGTTATCCTTTTTCTGACGCTTTACGCCACGCAGTACAGCGGCAATACCCTTTTCGGTTATACCGGCATGACCTACCGCATCGGTTACGCCTGGATCATGAGCGTCCATTTCATGACGGCCATCGTGGTCTGTTACCTGATTTTTGCGCCCCGCCTGTATGCGTTGGCGAAAGCGCGCGGCTATATCACGCCGACGGACTATCTCCAGGACCGCTTCGAGTCGGGATTCCTGAGCCTGCTCGTCACCGTCATTCTGATCGCCGTGCTGGGCAACTACCTGCTCGCGCAGTTGATGGCCATGGGCCGCGCCGTGCAGGGCCTGTCCGAGATTCAGCCGGTGATCGCCTACCGGTACGGCGTCATCTCCCTGGCGTTGATCATCGTCATCTATGGAACGCTTGGAGGCATGCGCGCGGTGGCCTGGACCGACGCCATCCAGGGGCTGATGATGTTGTGCGGATTCGGTGTCCTGCTTGTGCTCCTGGTGAAGCAGTTTGGATCGATCGCCCTGGTGACGGACAGGATCCTGCAATCCGAAGACGCCAATCTCGTCGCCAGGGCGGCGGCGCCCGGCGCCGGCCGCGTGCGCGAGTGGTTGAGTTACGTCCTCATCGTGGGGCTGGGCAGCACCTTGTATCCCCAGGCGATCCAGCGTATTTACGCGGCCAGGTCCGCGCGCGTGTTGCGCCACAGCCTCGCCATCATGGCCTTCATGCCGCTGGCCACTGCCCTGATTGCGGTATTGACCGGGATCTATGCCATCGCCCACGTACCGGGACTGGAAGGGGCGGCCTCAGACCAGGTGCTGGCGCGGATCATGGCCGGCGTGCAGCAGGCATCGGTCGCCGGCTACTGGCTGGTTGTTTTGCTGTTCGCCGCCGTCCTGGCAGCCACGATGTCGACTGCGGATTCGGCGCTCCTCTCGATCTCTTCCATGCTCAGCAAGGATGTCTATGCGCGTTACATCAAGAGGAGCGCCAGCCAGGAGGAGCTGACTCGCCTCGGCAAGATTTGTTCGTGGGTGCTGATCGTTTTTCTCGTGTGGCTCGCGGTTGAATTGCAGGAACGGGCTTCCCTGCTGGAACTTCTCGATCGCAAGTTTGACATGCTGGTGCAGCTCGTGCCTGCCTTCATGCTGGGTATACACTGGCGGGGGCTGCGGAAAGGGCCGGTGATCGCCGGCCTGATCGCCGGTGTCCTGCTCTCGCTCGCGCTTGCCTTCGGGAATTTCAGTTTTGTGGAAGAAGGCAAGATCGGAGGCCTGCATCCGGGCCTCTTCGGCCTCGCGCTGAATATTGCTGTCGCCGTCACCGGATCGATGGTTATAAATAGAAAATGTAAATCATCCCCAGTGCCGCGCAGGCAATGATGACCGTTGCAATCCCCGCCTTGTACCTTGCGAGCGCAATGAATGAGGCCAACCCGAGGAAAAATGAAAACCACTCGAACCCGCCCTTGAATCCCGACGGCCAGAGGACGTGATAGGCGAAAAAAACGGCAAGGTTGAGGATAACACCCACGACAGCCGCCGTTATGCCGGTGAGCGGTGCGGTGAACCGGATCTCGTGGCGAGTCGCTTCTACCAGAGGGCCGCCGAGAAATATGAAGAGGAAAGACGGAAAGAAGGTAAATAACGTGGCCGTGCACGCACCGGCAATACCCGCCAGATGAAGCAGGCCGGGTCCGAAGATTTCTTTGGTCCAGCCGCCGACAAAACCCACGAAAGCCACGATCATGATCAGCGGGCCCGGTGTTGTTTCCCCCAGCGCCAGACCGTCAATCATCTGGCTGGTGGTCAGCCACGCGTAATATTCCACTCCCCCCTGGTAGACATAAGGCAGAACGGCGTAAGCGCCACCAAAGGTGACGAGTGCGGCCTTGGTAAAAAACCAGCCCATTTGTGTCAGGGTGCCTTCCCAGCCGTATGCGGCGGCGATCCATGCCAATGCACCGCCCCAGAGAAACAGGCTGATCGCTGTGATCACTACAGAGTGGCGCAAATTGAACCTGGCATGCACAGGTACGGGGGTGTCGTCATCAATGACCGCCGCGCCATCGGTTTTTTCCTGTCCTTCCCGGTTGTTGCCGGTTTGGAATTTTTGTGGCGCGATCCGCGATCCGAGTAAACCGACTAGACCCGCCGCAATGACGATATAGGGGAAGGGCGTGTTGAAAACGAAAATGGCGGTGAATGCGATAGCCGCAATGATCTTCAGGACGTTATTTTTCAGGGCGCGTCTGCCGATCCGGTAGGCGGCAAAGGCTACGATGGCGGTAACGGCGGGTTTGATCCCGAAAAGTACACCGGTTACCGCGCGGACATCGCTGAATACCAGGTAGGCCCACGTTAACCCTGCAAGGATGATGAGGGAAGGCAGGACAAAGAGTACACCGGCGGCGATCCCGCCCTTGATCCCGTGCATCAACCAGCCGATGTACGTCGCCAGCTGCTGTGCCTCAGGACCTGGCAATACCATGGTGAAATTCAGCGCATGCATGAAACGGTGTTCGGAGATCCACCGGCGTCTTTCCACCACTTCCTGGTGCATCATGCTGATTTGCCCCGCGGGACCACCGAAACTGATAAATCCCAGCTTGAACCAATAAAAGAGGGCCTCGCGGAAGGGCACCAGCAGTTGATGTTTTGTTTCTTCCTTCAGTGTGTTTGACACTTCAATGCTTCCGCAACGTAAAATGGCGACGCGCGCAGGAAACCGTCACACGTTTGACCCCGTCAGCAACGGTAAGAAGCCGGTATTTCATGGTGAAGTAAATGTGTCAGGTTCCCGATCGTGACTACCGGTATGGGAAGGGTGTTATGGTATTGCCGTCGTTCAACCGAAAGCGGATATTGAATTTTTCACTTGTCCTGTCAAGGGTGTCTTTAATCCAGAGCGCCTCTTCCTTCGTGGCCTGGTTGAGCCTGAAGCGGTTAATCTTCATGGGCACCAGTTTCAACCGGG
>CAZXGW010000035.1:2473-11770 GCA_964640355.1 uncultured Enterobacteriaceae bacterium | reverse complement strand
ATCCTGCCGAAGCTCACACGCTCCTGACCGGCATAGTCGCGACGGGTTTCTATTTCTTCAAACTGCTGTACGGCAAGGAGGGAGCGGACGGCGCCACCCTGATCAGGCGCATGTTCGACGAACAGCCAGCCGGACTGCAAGAGGTGGCGGGGGGCTTCCCCGATAATTCGCGTTAACGCCCGAAGACCGTCTGACCCGCCCGCGAGGGCCCCCCGCGGTTCATGCCTGAGGTCTCGCACCAGTACATCGTCGTCGTCGCGGACGTAGGGCGGATTGCTGATGATGAGATCAAAACCGTTTGTTACGCCGGTAAACCAGTCGCCCTGGACGAAGCGGATGTTTTCCAGGCCGAGTTTCCGCGCATTGGTGCGGGCGACCTGCAGGGCCTTGCCGCAGCAGTCAATCGCCTTCACGCGGCAGGCGGGTCTTTCCTTCGCCAGGGCGATGGCGATGGCGCCGCAGCCGGTGCCGAGATCCGCGATCCGCCAGGCGGCTGCGCGGGGGATGTGTTCAAGGGCAATCTCCACCAGGCATTCGGTTTCCGGCCTCGGTACCAGGGTGTCTTCGTTGACGTCGAGCTCGATGGACCAGAATTCCTTCCTGCCGGTGAGATAGGCCACCGGCCAACCTTCGCGGCGTTGCGCGATGCGCCCGCGGTAGGTCATCGCCACGTTATCGGGAATGACCCGGTCCGGTGAGGAATAGAGTATGCTGCGTTCCGTTTTCATCAATGCACATAACAGGACCTCGGCGTCCAGCCGGGCGTTGCCGGTGCCGCAAAGCTCCCGCTCGCCTTCGCGGAGGAGGTCCCGCACGGTTTGACGGTCATGCATGACGGTCGCGGCGGGGCCCGGTTTATTTCGCCAGGGCGGCAAGCTGATCGGCCTGATATTCATTGATCAGGGGATCGATGATCATGTCCAGCTGGCCTTCGAGAAAATCGCCGAGGCGGTACACCGTCAGGTTGATGCGATGATCGGTCACACGGCCCTGCGGGAAATTGTACGTCCTGATCCGTTCGGAGCGGTCGCCGCTGCCCACCAGGATCCGCCGGTTTTCCGCCTGTTCGGCGATCTGGCGTTCGCGCTCGGCGTTGAGCAGTCTCGCCTTGAGCAGTGCCATCGCCCGCGCGCGGTTTTTATGCTGAGAGCGTTCATCCTGGCACTCGACCACCGTGCCGGTGGGCACGTGCGTGATACGGATGGCCGAATCGGTCTTGTTGACGTGCTGGCCGCCCGCGCCCGAGGCGCGGAAGGTGTCGATCCTGAGATCAGCGGGATTGATGGTGATCTCGCTGATCTCGTCGACTTCCGGGAGCACGGCGACGGTGCAGGTCGAGGTGTGAATCCGTCCCTGGGATTCCGTTTCCGGCACCCGCTGCACGCGGTGCGCGCCCGATTCGAATTTCAGTTTTGAATAGGCGCCGTCGCCGATCACACGCATGATGATCTCCTTGTAACCGTCCAGTTCGCTAGGAGTCGAACTCAATATTTCTATCTTCCATCCCTGGATTTCCGCATAGCGCATGTACATGCGCATCAGGTTCGCGGCAAACAGGGCCGCCTCCCGGCCGCCGGTCCCCGCCCGGATTTCGAGGAAGATGTTGCTCCGGTCCGCGGGGTCCGTGGGCAGCAACAGCCGCTGGAGTTCCGTCTCCAGCCCCTGGTTATCCGCTTCCGCGCGTTTCAGTTCTTCGGCGGCGAGTTCGCGGATGTCCCGGTCGGGATCCTTCAGCATTTCCCGCGCGTTCATGATGTTCTTGACGTTGTTCTTGTATTCGTTGAAACAGGTCACCACCGGCCTGACTTCGGCGTATTCCCTGGACAGGCCGCGAAACCGTTCCTGGTTCCTGATGACCTCGGGATCGGCAAGCAGGACATCGAGCTCCTGCAGGCGTTCGGACAGGAATTCCAGTTTATGCAACAGGCTTTCTTTCATGCTGAAAACAAGATAGAAAATTTCAATGGCCGGTGGATGGCAGCGCCGTTACTTCTTGATTCTCGACGAGGGGAGTTCGTCCTTGAGATCAAAAAGTTCCTGTGCGGCGGCCAGCAAATCATCCCTGCCGTCGGCCCCGGCGATGCGGAGCTGCACGCTGGGCGAGTGGATGAGCTTGTTGGTCAGCGAGCGTGCCACTTCCTGCAGGACCTTTTCGGGATCCGCCCCCCTGCCCAGTTTCTGCTGCGCATTCTGCAGGACTTCATCGTGAATGCGGTAGGCCTTTTCACGGATGGCACGCACGGTCGAGATGGCGTCCTGGGAATTGACCCAGTCCATGAACCGGGCCACCTGGGTATCGATAATCTCTTCCGCCTGCAGGGCGGCCTGCCTCCGGCTGCGCATGTTGTCACGGATCACCTCCCTGAGATCGTCCACGGTGTAAAGGTAGATATCCTCGAGTTCGCCGGCCTCGGGCTCGATATCACGCGGGACGGCGATGTCGACCATGAACATGGGCCGGCGCTTCCTGGCGCGGATGGCCCGTTCGATGGCGCCCTTCCCGAGGATGGGCAGCTGGCTTGCCGTCGCTGATATGACAATGTCAGCCTCGGCGAGATGCAGGGGGATGTCGGCCAGGGTGATGGCATAGGCGGAGTATTGGCCGGCGAGTTGCTGGGCGCGTTCCAGCGTGCGGTTGGCGACGATCATGCGTTCAAGGCCGCTTTCGTGCAGGTGCCTGGCCGCGAGTTCGATCGTGTCCCCGGCGCCGATAAGCAGCGCGGTCCGGTTCGCGAGATCGCCGAATATCTGCCGGGCCAAACGGACCGCGGCGAAGGCGACGGACACGGGATGGTTGCCAATCAGCGTACTGCTGCGGATCTCCTTGGCTACACGGAAAGAATGCTGAAACAGCCGGCTCAACAGCTTGCCGATGCTGCCCGATCGGAGCGCCGTGGAATACGCTTCCTTGAGCTGTCCGAGCACCTGCGGTTCGCCCAGCACCATGGAATCCAGTCCGGAGGCCACGCGCAGGGCATGTTTTACCGCACCGGCGTCCGGGTACTTGTAGAGAAAC
The DNA here is from genome assembly GCA_964640355.1 of uncultured Enterobacteriaceae bacterium. GTDB lineage: Bacteria > Pseudomonadota > Gammaproteobacteria > Eutrophobiales > Eutrophobiaceae > CAZXGW01. The sequence continues at coordinate 8,754 of CAZXGW010000035.1, read as the reverse complement.
GGCCGCAACTGGTCCAGGGTCAGTCCGTGGTAGGCGGAAAACCACTCGATCGGGATCTGCTGCCTGGCCTGGTCCAGGCTGCAGTAAATTTCGGTGCGATTGCAGGTGGAGAAGATCAGGGCCTCGTGGACGCCGTGCGTGCCGGTCAACTCGGCCAGGGCGCCGGGCACGCTGTCCGCCCCGAAGCAGATCCGTTCGCGCAGCGCCACGGGAGCGGTGGTATGGTTGACGCCAAAGGCCAGAAGGGACATGACAGTGCCGGATCCGGTGTTTCCGATACAAAATTCTGCGTGATGGCCGGCGGGAAAACAAGGTATAACGGGGCCCGGCGGCAGACCGGCGGCCGTGAAGACGCATTTGCCAATCGGCCAAAACCGGGGTTAAGCTACCGGCATTCACAGGAGGCGGGTACACAATCCGGTGGCAGGCGACTGTCCCCGGGCGCAGGCCGTCCAGGAAAACCGTCTTCCCCTGTAGCGATGCCGATCAGAATGACATCCTTGACAATGAATCGCCCCCTGGCGGCGCTGGTGCTGGCGTTCGGTGCCGGCGCCTGCACCACGATGCCGGCCGGGCCCGGCCGGGTCGCGCCGCCGGAAACGGCCGACGCGGAAATTATTCCCCGGGCCGCACCGGCGCCGCGCCCCGCGGTAGAACTGACCCAGGAAATCCTCTACAAGCTGCTGCTGGCGGAAATCGCCGGCCAGCGCGGCCAGCTCGATATCGCCGTGCAGAATTACCTGGATCTCGCCCGGAGCACGCGCGACCCCGCCATCGCCAGCCGCGCGACCCGTATTGCCGTGTACGCCCGCGACGACCGGTCATCGTTCGAGGCGGCGCAGATCTGGGTTGAGCTTGAACCGGACAGCACGGATGCCCACCAGGTGCTGGCGGTGATGTCGGTCCGGGAAGGCAACCTGGAGGAGGCCATGGAGCATTTCAATCACATCATGAAAAACTCCGGCGGCCAGCTTGACCAGAAACTCTGGGTCATCGCCAACCTGCTGGGCAAGGAGGAGGACCAGGACATCGTCAAGCGGATCATGGAGCGGCTGATGGAGGGCCACCATGATAACCCGGAAGCCCTGTATGCCTATGCCCACGTGCTGGCCAGGATGAATGACCTCGATCGCTCGCGCGAGACCCTGGAGAAAGTGCTGACGCTGGTGCCGGACAATATCAACGCGGCGATGAGCTACGTTTCGCTGCTGCAACGGCAGGGTGACAACCAGGCCGCCATCGACTGGCTGGAAGGCATGCTTGGCAGGCAGCAGAACAATTTCAACCTGAGGATGTTCTACGCGCGGCTGCTCACCGATGAAAAGCGTTTTGACGATGCCCGCCGGCAATTCGAGATACTGGTCACCGAGGCGCCGAATAATACGGATGTCCTGTATGCGCTCGGACTGCTTTATTTACAGGCCAACCGCCTGGACGAATCGATGACCTATTTCCAGCGGCTGTCGGAGCTGGGCGAACGCACCGCGGACGCGAATTACTACCTGGGCCGGATTGCCGAAGAAAAGAACGATCTGGGCAAGGCGATCGTGTGGTATCAGAGCCTGGATGAGGGCAGCAATTATTTCGATGCCCAGGTGCGTCTTGGCATGATCATCGGCAAGCAGGGCAGGATTGAAGAGGCGCGGCAGCACCTGAAAAACATCCGCGCCGTCGACGCCGAGCAGCGGAATCTCCTGGTGCAGGCCGAGGGTGAACTGCTCACCGAGGAAAAGCGCTACGAGGACGCCCTGGCGGTTTACAACAACGCGCTGCAGGACAATTACGACGCCGATTTGCTGTATTCCCGCGCCATGCTGGCGGAAAAGATGAACCGGCTGGATATACTCGAACGTGACCTCAGAACGATCATCGAGCGTGAACCGAACCACGCGCAGGCGCTGAACGCGCTGGGTTACACGCTGGCCGATCGCACCAACCGTTACGAGGAGGCTTACCAGTACATCAAGAAGGCCCTGGAGCTGAGCCCCGATGATTTTTACATCCTCGACAGCATGGGCTGGGTGCTGTACCGCCTCGGGCGCCTGGAGGAGGCAATCGAATACCTGAACCGGGCGCTGGCGATACGGCAGGATCCCGAGATCGCCGCGCATCTCGGGGAAGTCCTCTGGGTCAAGGGCGACAAGATCGCCGCCAGGAAGATTTGGGAAACAGCCCTGCAGGAGACACCGGAAGACGCGCGGTTGCTTGACGTCATCAAGCGTTTTAATCCGTGACCAGGCTGCTTTTCCTGCTGCTGGCCATGGCACTGGCCGGATGTGCCGGTCCGTCTGTCACACTGCCGTCGGCCGTGCGCATGGATTCCCTCGCCGTGCGCCAGGGCGATCTTGCCAGGCTGCAGAGCTGGACCATCAGGGGCCGCCTGGCCATCCAGACGGAACGGGAAGGATGGACGGTAACGCTGCATTGGGTCCAGGAGAAGGAACACTACACACTGCGGTTCATCGCCCCCCTCGGCCAGGGCACGTATGAACTGAACGGCAATGTCGACACAGTCACCCTGCTGACCGCCGATGATCAGTTCCTGCAGGCGGACAACCCGGAGAACCTGATGCTGGACAATCTCGGCTGGAACGTCCCGCTTGAAGGCCTGAAATACTGGATCAGGGGCCTGCCGGAGCCGGACGTTGTTGCCGAAAGCCTGGTGATCGATGACCGGGGCCGGATCACGGATCTGCGACAGTCCGGATGGACCATCAGCATCTTGCGTTACGTCACGGTTGCCGGCCTCGATTTGCCGGATAAACTGTTCATGCAGAATGACCGTTTCAGGCTGCGACTGGTAATTCAGGATTGGATAACGGCAACCTAAGCAGTCGCGGCTGGCCCGCCCCGGCCAAGTTGAACCTGTTCCTGCACGTAATCGGCCGCCTCGCCAACGGTTACCATGCGCTGCAGACCCTGTTCCAGTTCACCGATTTTGCCGACCTCATGGAGTTCACCGTGCGGAGGGACGGGATTCTCCGGATCAGCCCCGACCTTCCCGGCATCCCGCCTCAGGAAAATATCATCATCCGCGCGGCCGCGGCCTTGCGGGAGAGAAGCGGTTGCGAATTCGGCGCCTCGATCACGCTGGAGAAACGCATCCCGGTAGGCGGTGGCCTGGGCGGCGGCAGCTCGGATGCCGCCACCACGCTGGTGGCGCTGAATTGCCTGTGGAGGCTCGGATACCCGCCGGATGTCCTCGCCGAAATTGGCCTTGAGATCGGGGCGGACGTCCCGGTCTTTGTCTACGGAAACACGGCCTGGGGCGAGGGTGTCGGCGATAAACTGACTCCCGTGAGTACGGTGCCATGCTGGTACCTGATCATTGATCCTGGTTGCCCCGTGGCTACCGTTGAAATTTTCAGCGCGCCTGATTTGACACGTAATACCCCTGCGATCACAATACGCGACTTTCTGGCGTCCGGCGGCCATAATGATTGTGAACCGGTGGTGCGCCGGCGCTATCCCCAGGTCGCGCGCGCCCTGGACTGGCTGGGCCGGTATGCCGACGCCCGCCTGACAGGTACCGGGTCGTGTATTTTTGCCGGCTTCGACGATCGGGAGCAGGCGCAGGCCGTGTGTCGTGAAGTGCCGGAAGGCTGGCGCGGGATCGTGACCCGCGGCGTGAATCATTCCTCCCTCCTGGCGCGCCTGGCACGGGAGCGGGATGCGGTGAGCAGGCACGGCCTCAAGGGATCAGACATTGGGGTGTAGCCAAGTGGGTTAAGGCACGGGATTTTGATTCCCGCATTCCCAGGTTCGAATCCTGGCACCCCAGCCAATATGACATTGACCAACATGATGATATTTACCGGCAATGCCAATCCACGCCTCGCGCTGGAAACGGCAAATTTTCTCGGTATGCCGCTGGGAAAGATCAACGTCGGCAGGTTCAGCGACGGCGAGATCATGGTGGACATCGTCGACAACGTCCGGGGCCGTGACGTCTACGTGATGCAATCCATCTGCGCGCCGTCGAATGACAATCTCATGGAACTCCTGGTGATGGCCGACGCAATGCACCGCGCCTCGGCCACGAGCATCACCGCCGTCATCCCGTACATGGGTTATGCCAGGCAGGACCGGAGGCCGCGTTCGGCGCGGGTGCCGATTTCCGCCAAGGTGGTGGCGAACATGATCGAGGCCGCCGGCGTCAACCGCGTGTTGACGGTCGATCTCCATGCCGATCAGATCCAGGGGTTTTTCGACATCCCGCTGGACAACGTGTACGCCTCACCCGTGTTACTGGGCGATATCTGGAAGCACGAATACCCGAACCTGATGGTGGTTTCGCCGGACGTGGGCGGCGTGGTACGGGCCCGGGCGCTCGCCAAGCGGATCGACGACACCGAACTGGCGATCATCGACAAGCGTCGCCCCCACCCGAACGAATCGGAAGTCATGAACATCATCGGCGACGTCGAGGATCGCACATGCGTCATCATCGACGATCTCGTGGATACGGCCGGCACCCTGTGCAATGCCGCCGGGGCGCTGAAGGACAACGGCGCGAGAAGAGTCGTGGCCTACTGCACGCACCCGGTACTGTCCGGCAACGCCGTGAAGAACATCGAGGCGTCGAAACTGGATGAACTGGTGGTCACCGATACCATCCCGCTGCGTTCGGATGCCGCCACCTGCAGCCGCATCAGGCAGTTGAGCGTGTCCACCATGCTGGCCGAAAGCATACGCCGGATCAGCGAAGGCGAATCCCTGAGCTCCATGTTTGTTGACTGAGGGCCGCTGCGGGAAAATGCCGGAATGGAAAAGGCGAGCCTGGTACAGGTGTTGCTGCGGGAAACGGAAAACAACTGTTGCGGATGCGCGTGGTTGCATGCGCAATCGCGAAAACATTTAACTGTTAGACAGGAGCTGTAACATGAAGACCGAGTTTGAATTGACTGCCGAGCCGCGTGACGGCACGGGGAGGGGCGCTTGCCGCCGCCTGCGCCGCAGCGGCAGGATCCCGGGCATCCTGTATGGCGCCGATCAGGAAGCCACCGCCATTTCACTGGACCATAACCAGCTGACCCACCAGCTCAAAAACGAAGCCTTTTATTCGCACATACTGACGCTGAACCTGGGCAGGGAAAAGCAGAAGGTGGTGCTGAAGGATCTCCAGCGCCATCCCTACAAGCCCCTCATCATGCACATTGATCTACAGCGCATCCAGGAGAAGGAGAAGCTCACCATGCGCGTACCCCTCCATGTCATCAACGAAGATAAATGCCCCGGTGTGAAACTGGAAAACGGGATTGTCACCACCCTCATGTCCGATCTCGAGGTCGTGTGTTATCCGAAAGACCTGCCCGAATACATCGAGGTGGATATCGGCGAACTGCACGTGGGCGACTCGATACACCTTTCGGATATCAGGCTGCCGCCGGACGTGGAACTTTACCTTCTGATCTCGGGGGGGGATCCGCGCCAGGGGGTCGTGTCCGTGCAGCCGCCGCAGGTCGAGGAAGTGGCGGCGCCGGAAGAAGCCGTTGCGGAAGGTCTTGCTGTAGAGGCAGCTGAGGCCGGCGAAGAAGCGGAAGAAGGCGGGAAGGCACCCACAGAGGATTAGCGCCGCAGCCGCCGCAGGACAGGGGGAAAATGGCTGAAGCAACGCCGCTTTGCACGGGGCTGGCCGGGCGGCGTCAAGCCGATTTATGCCGCCCCTGGAGGGCAGCCATTTTGAGACAGGTTCCAGTCTAAACCCGCGGGCACAGCGTGCCACCTCCCATCAAGCTTATCGTGGGCCTCGGAAATCCGGGCCCGGAATACGCCCGGACCCGGCACAACGCGGGATTCTGGTTCGTCGATCTCCTGGCCGGAAAATACTCCCTGTCGTTTCGCGCGGAGTCCGCGTTCAATGCGGAGATCTGCCGCCTGCAGGCGGACGGCATGGACTGCTGGCTTTGCAAGCCGAAGACCTTCATGAACCGGAGCGGCCAGGCGGTTCGCGCCGTCGCCGACTACTACCGGATCGCCGTTGAACAGATCATGATCGTTCACGATGAAATCGATCTCGAGGCGGGCGTGGTGCGGTTCAAGCAGGGTGGCGGGCACGGCGGGCACAACGGCCTGAGGGACATTATTGAACAACTCGGCAGCAACGGCTTCAATCGCCTGCGCATCGGGGTAGGGCATCCGGGCGACAAGGACCTCGTAACCCCCCACCTGCTCGGTTCATCGAACGCGGAAGACCGCGACATCATCATGGAAGCGATCACCGCAGCGCTGGAGGTCGTTCCCGAGCTGGTCGGCGGCGAATTCATGAAGGCCATGAACAG
>CAZXGW010000035.1:0-2373 GCA_964640355.1 uncultured Enterobacteriaceae bacterium | reverse complement strand
TATGGGCTTTAGATGCGGCATCGTTGGCCTGCCCAATGTCGGGAAGTCAACGCTGTTCAATGCCCTGACCAACTCGGCCATCAGCGCCGAAAACTACCTGTTCTGCACCATCGATCCCAACGTTGGCGTCGTACCCGTACCGGACGCGCGGGTACACCGGCTCGCAGACATTGTCAGGCCCGCCCGCGTCGTACCCGCGCACGTGGAATTTGTCGATATTGCGGGCCTGGTAAAGGGCGCCTCCAGGGGCGAAGGATTGGGCAACAAGTTTCTCGCGCATATCAGGGAAACGCAGGCCATTGCCGAGGTGGTCCGCTGTTTTGAAGATGAGAACATCGCGCATGTCTCGGGCCGGATTGATCCAGCCGCGGATGTCGACGTTGTCAATATCGAGCTTTGCCTGGCTGATCTGGAGACCGTGGATCGGGCCCGCCAGAAGGTCTCGAAAGCCGCAAAGAGCGGCGACCGGGACGCCGCCCGGCAGCTCGACCTGCTGGACCGCGTTATGGACAGTCTGGACGGTGGAAAACCGGTACGCGCCATGAAACTCGATGAACAGGATCAGCAGGCCGTGCGGCCGCTGCACCTTCTGACCCTGAAACCCGTCCTGTATATTGCAAACGTCGATGAAGCGGGCGTCCAAGGCAGCCAGTGGTCGGAACAACTGGAAGCGGCGGTCGCGCGGGAAGGTTCCAGGGTGATCCCCGTGTGCGCGGCGCTCGAAGCCGAGCTGGCGAGGCTCGATGAGGACAGCCGGGCGGAATTTCTCCGGGATCTCGGCCTGGGGGAGCCGGGGCTGAACCGTATTATCCGGGCGGGTTATGATCTGCTGGGCCTGCACACCTTTTTCACCACCAATGCGAAAGAAGTGCATGCCTGGACGCTGCGGAAGGGCGGGACCGCGCTCGAGGCGGCGGGCACCGTCCATTCCGATTTTGAGCGCGGTTTTATCCGCGCCGAGGTGACGGCGTTCGACGATTTTATCGAATACCGTGGCGAGCACGGGGCCCGGGCCGCGGGCAAATGCCAGTTGGAGGGCAAGGATTACATTGTCCGGGACGGCGACGTGATCCTGTTCCGTTTCAATTGACTTATGACTTGTAATTACATGATTTCCGGAATACCACCATGCAGGATCTGAAACTGCGCCGGCGGCTCATCCTGGCGGCGCGGGAATTTGACGCCACGGGATTGAGCGTCGGCACGACGGGCAATCTCAGCGCCCGCACGGCGCGGGGGTTTCTCATCACCCCGACCGGCGTTCCCTACCGCGACCTGCTGCCCGGAGACCTGGTCGAGATGAATGACAGCGGGGACGTCCTTTCCGGTACCCTCCTGCCTTCCAGCGAATGGCCGTTCCACCGCGCGATCTACCACGCGCGCGCCGACGTCAATGCCATCGTGCACGTGCATTCCCCGTTTGCCACCGGCATTGCCTGCGTGCGGGAGGACATCCCGGCCTTTCATTACCTTGTGGCGCGCGCCGGCGGTGATTCAATCCGCTGCGCGGAATATGCTACATTTGGAACCGAAGAATTGTCGCGCAACGCGGTCCGGGCGCTGGAGGGACGCAGGGCGTGCCTGCTCGCCAATCATGGCCAGATCGCGCTCGGGGAGGACGTAGAATCGGCGTTCGTGCAGGCCCGGGAAGTTGAAGAGCTGGCGCGGCAGTACTGGATCAGCCGGCAGTTCGGCACACCCGCCCTGCTCGACGGCCGGGAAATGGAGATCAACCTGGAGAAATTCAAAAATTATGGCAGGCAGAAAACAAGGCGTTAACGCGTCAGTGAAGTACCTCGTCGGTTCCTGTGTTTTCGTCATGCTGCTGGCGGCCTGTGCCCTCAGCCCGCAGGTCGTGGTGATCGATCCCGTCGTGAAACCGGGGACCGCAATATCGGCGCAGGGGAATTCCTCACTCGACATCCGGGTTCGGGATACACGCAAGAGCACCGTGATTGGACAGCGCGGCGGGGTCTATGAAGCGACTTCGCACATCAGTACCGACGACAACATGATCAAAACCCTGCAAAACCGCATCGCCCGGGCGTTTGCCGATCTGGGCTATGCCACGAATACCGGCAATGCCGCCGCGGAACTCACGGTGGATGTCATCGATATCAGCTATGTCACCGCCGTGGAAAAGCTCGTGCGCACGGTCGAGATCAAGTCGGCCATCAAGGCGACCTGCCGCAAGGACGGCCAGGAATACACGAGTTCCTATCGCGTGACCAACAAGAAGGAAGTCTTGAAGGTGCCGACCGAAGAAGAAAACGAAAAGCTGGTCAACGAAGCGGTCGCGATCGTCCTCGAGCGGCTGCTTTCCGATGGCGAATTGTTTGCCTTTATCGACGGCTGATATATTCGAACCTGTCC
>CAZXGW010000034.1:5849-12057 GCA_964640355.1 uncultured Enterobacteriaceae bacterium | reverse complement strand
GGCTTTTCCGCTTCGCGTGCGGGCATGGCGGTGAACAGCGTGCGCAGGTCATCCGCGATCAGGTAAAAACTGGGCAGCGTCAACAGGATCAGGGCGGTGGCGAACACCAGGCCGAAGCCCAGGCTGACCGCCATCGGCGCGAGGAACGCCGTCTGGCCGGTGGCGAAAAAGATCAGGGGCGATATCCCGAGAAACGTGGTGATCGTCGTCAATATTATCGGCCTCGCCCTGACCCGGCCGGCCTCGACGACGGCGGTAATCCGGTCACATCCCTCGCCGCGCAGGCGCTTGATGAAATCGACGAGGATCAGGGAGTCATTCACGATGATGCCCGACAATGCCAGTACCCCGACAGCAGAGAGAAACTGGAGATGGTAGGAAAAAATGACGTGACCGGCGATGACGCCGATCAGGCCGAACGGGATGGCGATCATCACCACGACGGGATCAAGCAGCGACCGGAACAACGCGGTCAGCATGAAAAAGATGGCGGCCAGCGCGATGATCAGGGCGCGATACATGCCCTTGAACGCCTCCTCGGCGTCCTTTTTCTCGCCCAGGAAAAGCAGCTTGTAGCCCGCCTTTCTGGACAGCGGCCTGAACTCCCGGCTGACCTGGTCGGTCACTTCCGTTGCCGTAATTATCCGTGAATCCACCTCGGCGGTGATCTTGGCCATGCGCTGCCCGTCGCGCCGCCGGATCTGGTTCAGCCCATGCCCGGCACGGATATCGGCCACGTCTCCCAGGTACACCGTCTCGCCGGAGGCGAGCACGATGGGAAGGCCGGCGAGGCTTGCCGATTGGTGACGCAGTTCCGGTGGATAGATCAGCCGCACGGGTATGCGATCTTCTTTCCAGGTGACATGCACGACTTCCTGGCCCAGAAACCCGGTGCGCACGGTGTCCGCCAGTTGTGACTGCGTCAGGCCGAGCCGCCTGCCGCGGTCGTTCAGTTCGTAGCGGTACTCGATTTTCCCGGGTTCCTGGTCGTGCTGCACATCCTTCACGCCCGGTATCCGGCGCAGGTAATCGGCCAGTTCATCCGCCTTCCTGCGCAGGAGCCCGATGTCCATGCTGACTATTCCGATTTCAATATCGTCGCCGGCCGGACCGGCATCGGGTTTCAGAATGCTCATGCGCTGCACGCCCGGTATCCTGGACATGAGATCACGAACGTCATTGATGATCTCGTCGGCGCTGCGCGTGCGCGTGCCGTAATTGTCGAATTCCATGCTGACCAGCGGTGTGATCCATTTTTCAATCAATCCCCTCGGTACCGGTTTTTTCAGATCCACCACGAACTGCAACAGGTTGCTGCCGGACTTGAAGCGGTTGAAATCGATAAAGCTGATGCCGACGCTGGTCAGGAGGGTTTCCAGCTCATCCTCCCGGATCACCTCCCGGATATTCACTTCAAGCATTTCGGACAGGGCGAGGGTGTCTTCCAGGCTGTAGGTGTTGGGTGTCTCGATGTTGATGAAGAACTGCCCGATCTCGACGTGACCGAACATTTCGAAATCGATGCGGGTCTTTGCATAGGTCAGGCTGATAGCAAGGAGGCCGATGCTGGACACCGCCACCAGATAGCGGTTGACCGCCGCCCAGCGCACGAGATCGCAGTATTTCTCAAGCAGGCCCTTCCAGTTAACGAGCTGGCGGTTTCGTTTCCGGACGCGCAGCAGGTGCCCGGCGTGCGAAGGCAGCACCAGGAAGGCCTCCATCAGAGAGCCGAGCAGCGCGCAGCAGACCACCACTGGAATGACCTTGATGAATTCGCCCAGCGTGCTGCCGATGGCAAACATCGGCAGGAACGCGGCAATCGTCGTGAGCGTGGCGACGATGACCGGCCACATCACCTCGCGCGAACCGGTCAGTGCCGCCGCGAGCGGCTCCGTCCCGGCCTCGATATGGCGATAGACGTTTTCCGTGACGATGATGGCATCATCCACGATCATGCCGAGGACGATCAGAAACGCGAACAGGGAAACCATGTTGATGGTGAAATCGAAATAATAGAGAAGGATGACGGCCACGAGGAATGACACCGGGATGCCAAACGCCGTGATGGCCGCGACGCGAAAATTGAGCAGGAGATAAAGCGACAGCAGCACCAGGACCAGGCCGATCAGGCCCGAGGACTTGACCGTGTTCAGGCGCGTTTTGACGTACACCGACATGTCGGTGTGGTGGCCGACATAAACGCTCACGGGCAATGTCCGCCGGAGTTCCCCGGCGAGTTCCCTGACCAGCGCGGATACTTCAATCGTGGAGGCGTCCGCGGTCTTGGTCACGGTCAGGTTGATGGACGGCTTGCCGTTGAACCTGGCGTAGGTTTCCGCCTCTTCAAACCGCCGGCTGACCCGGGCGATTTCGCCCAGCCGCAGCTGGCCACCGTTCACATTCGTCCGCAGGACGATATCGCCGATCGCCTCCGGTTCCGGCACTACACCCTTGCCGCGCAGGCGGATGTCCCCCTCCAGTGACTTGATGGAACCCCCCGGCTGATCGCGGAGGTTGTCCCGCAGGGCGACGGCGACCAGCTCAAGGGGGATGCTGAGGGCGGAGAGGCGGTGCGGATCGACTTCCACCCAGAATTCCCAGTCCCGCTTGCCGGCTACACCGACGCTGGCAACGCCCGGGATTTCCAGCATCCTGCGGCGGACACGCTCCGCGAGATCATAAAGTTCGGCCTTCGCCAGGTGGCCGTAAAGCGTCAGGGTAATCACCGGGAACCGGGTGCGGATGCGGGTGAGCTCGGGTTCCTTGGCGGTGTCAGGCAGGTCATCGATGCGGTCGAGGTACGTCTTCGCGTCGCGCATGAAATCATCGACGTTGGTCCGGGGCTTGAGCTTGATGTAGATGCTCGACAGGCCTTCGCTGCTCGTGGACGCGATGTAGTCGATATCCTGGCTGTCCTCGAGTTCCTCCTCGATGGCCAGCGTCACCTGCTGCTCGACTTCCACCGGCGACGCCCCTTCGAATTCCGTCTTGATGGTCACCATGTCCAGATCCACGACCGGAAAGATCTCCTGCGGCAACGCCCGCCAGGCGAGCACACCCATGGTCAGAATGATCACGAGGCTCAAATTGACTACCAGGGGATTATTGATGGAGTAGCGGAGTATCGACATGGGGCTGATTGGGCGGGTCCGGCGCCGTGGTGTTCAATCGATATGGACTTCCTGGCCGTCCGCCAGAGCGGCGACATCCCGGGCGACGATGAGCGCGCCCGGGTCGACGCCGCTGATCACCTGCCAGTCCTCATGGCGCATGAGCAGCCTGACCGGCTTCCGGACCGTATGATTACCCTCGATCTCGAACACGTAGGCCTGGCCCTCTTCCTGGAGGATCGCCGACACCGGCACGACCTTCGCGCCTTCGAGCGATTTACCCGGCAATACCGCCTGGGCGAGCTGACCGGGAAAGAGGTCCCCGGCTGCAAGCCGGATGCGCACGGCGTGCGTGTGGGTCTCGGGGTTCGGGTCAGCGGAGATGGCAATGACCTGGCCCTGGTAGTGGTCCTCGTTGACCAGGACGTCCACCGCCTGGCCGAGAGAAAGCTGGTGGGCGACCTGGCCGGTAGCCTCGAGATAGACGTCCAGTTCCTCCAGTTGCACCAGTTCCAGGGCCGTCTGTCCGGCCGGGATGTAATCGCCGACTTCCACGCTGACCGCGTTGACCGTACCGGCAAAAGGCGCCGCCAGCCGGCTGCGCTGCAGGTTGCGCTCAGCCCGGTTCAGCATTGCCTGCCGCGTCCTGAGCCTTGAATCCGCGGTATCGACGCTGTGCTGCAGGCGCGCTTCCTCTTCCTGCTGCTGTAACAGCAGTCTGAGCGCCTCGTCATACTTTGACTTGGAGGCCAGCGATTCCTGCCCCAGCCGCTCCAGACGCTCCACCTCGCGCTGCTGGATCTCGCGCTCGCGGATGGTCAGTTCGAGCAGGTGCCGATCCCGCCGGATGGCATCACGCTCGAGCTCGAGCAGCGCCCGCGCCTCGGCCACCGCATCCACAAAATCGCCGTCATCGATTTCCATCAGGACCTCGCCGGCCGCGACCTTCTGTCCCGGCTCCACGTGCCGGGCGGTCACGTTTCCGGACACCTCGAACCGCAGGGCGGCCTTGCGCACCGGCTGCAATTTGCCCGTCAGGCGGGTCACTGGCCGGATGTCCATCAACCGGACGCTCTCGGCGTGCACTTTCGCGGGCATAAGGGGTTGTAATTCCGCCTGGGTTTCCGGCCGGGTCCAGATCAGCAGGGCCACGATGATTCCCGTGATCACGACCAGGCCGGCCGCCCTTACGGTATTTTCAGCAATTTGGTTCACGGCCGGACACTTTCAGGCAGGGGGCCCGCATAAAAATTTGAAGACAAAGGCATTCTATGAGATTTTAATCCTCCAGTGCCATTCTAGAATTCCATAAAAACAACGACCTTGAAACGGAATGCGTACACGTACCTGCCGGCACTTCTCCTGATGACGACGTGCCTGCCCGGCTGGGCGGAACCCGACGACGGCGACGCGGCCTGGCCGTTATGCCCGCAGGCGCTGGGTATCCCCGCCCGGCCGGCGGTTGCTGTCGCGCTTGAACCCGGCGAGACCCACATCACCGCGGATCAGGCCGAGCTTGAAGAGGAGGGCGTTTCGGTGCTGCGCGGCAACGTGGAGATCAGCCGGGACAGGCAGCAGCTCAGCGCCGATACCATCACCTATGACCAGCCGGGGGCGACCGCGGAACTCGAAGGCAATATCGAATACTGGGACGATGCCGTTTATGTCCGCGGAGAATCGGCGCGCGTCGAATTTGAACAGGAAAGCGGCCGGTTCGAAAATTCCCGTTATGTCGTGAGGGGGAACCGCGCGCGGGGCCAGGCGGACAGCATCTACCATGAATACGAGCGCAAATCGAAACTCACCGAAGTGGACTACAGCACCTGCGATCCGGAAGATAATTTCTGGCACCTGTCGGCCCGCGAGATCACGCTCGATCACGAAAACGACTGGGGGGAAGCCCGGCACGTGGTGTTCCGCATCAAGGGCGTGCCGGTACTCTATACCCCCTACGCCTCCTTCCCGCTGAGTGACAAACGCAAGACCGGTTTCCTGTTTCCGAGCTTCGGCAATTCCAACCGCAACGGCTTTGAAGTGCTCACGCCCTTTTACTGGAATATCGCCCCGCAGATGGATGCCACCCTGACACCGCGGGTCCTCACCGACAGCGGCGTGATGCTGATGGGCCAGTTCCGCTACCTCCTGCCGCGCGGCAGCGGCGAATTCAACGGCGAATACCTGCCGAGCGACAGCGAATTCGACGATGATGACCGGAGTTTCATCGGCTACACGCACAGTCAGGGGTTCAGCGATACCGGCAACCTGTTCCTGACTTACAACCGCGTCTCCGACAAGGCGTATTTCGAGGACTTCGGCCCCAGTATCAGCCTGACGAGCACCCGCTATCTCGAACGCCGCGCCGAGGCCTCCTACCGGGGCAACTGGTGGAAACTCACCGGCCGCGCCCAGGGTTACCAGACCGTCGACCGCAGCATTCCGGTATCCTCGAGGCCCTACAAACGCTTACCTCAGGTACTGTTCACCGCCAATTCACCAGACAGAAACCGCTGGTTCAACTACGGACTCAGAAGCGAAATCAGCAATTTCGAACGCGACCGGGAAGAGGCCTTCCCGACGGGGGATCCCAACGGCCTCCGGTTCGACCTGTTCCCCAGCATCAGTTTCCCGATCCACACGGTCTCCACGTTTTTCATACCAAAGGCCGGACTGCGCTACACCCAGTACAGCCTGCAGGACGAGGGCGCGCTGGACCAGTCGAGCCCGAGCCGGATTCTGCCCGTGGTCAGCGTGGACAGCGGCGTCTTTTTCGAACGCGATACGGCGCTCTTCGGCACGCCGTTCATCCAGACCCTGGAACCACGCCTGTTCTATCTCTATATCCCCGAGGAAAACCAGGACGACCTGCCGGTATTCGATACCGGCCTGTACGATTTTTCCTTTGACTCGCTGTTTCGCGAAGACAGGTTTAACGGCCCGGACCGCATGGGCGACGCCAACCAGTTTACTCTCGCGGTGACCTCGCGCCTGATCAACCATGCCAGCGGCCGGGAGGCCGGCCACGTCAGCCTGGGCCAGATCTATTACCTGCGGGATCGCGAAGTCATCCTGCCGACTGGCCGGGAGCGGGAGGAAGACAG
>CAZXGW010000034.1:0-5749 GCA_964640355.1 uncultured Enterobacteriaceae bacterium | reverse complement strand
TCGATCACTGGCGGTTCCGCGGCGACCTGCAGTGGGATCCGAACAATAACAGGACTGAAAAACTGGTGACCTTCCTGCAGTTCAATCCGGCGCCGGACAAGGTCGTCAACCTTGGCTACCGCGTGCGCCGAACGACCAACAGTCTGGACGCCAGCACAAATGAAGTCACCGACATCGAGCAGAGCGAAATTTCCTTTCACTGGCCGCTCGGCAGGCAGTGGAGCGTGGTCGGGCGCTGGGATTACGCCCTGCCGGAAGACCGGACGGTGGACGCCTTCGCCGGCCTGGAGTACGAAAGCTGCTGCTGGGGGTTCCGGGTGGTGGGCCGGCGTTACATCACCGACGTCAGCGGCGACTACAACACCGGCATTTTCCTCCAGCTCGAGCTCAAGGGGCTGGCCGGGATAGGCGGGAAAACGGTAGAATTCCTGGAGGAGAATATCCCCGGCTACCAGCGTGGTTTTTGATCGTTTGACGTCCTTCCGTTCGCGCCTGTCCAGCGCGGGTATCATCGCAGCGCTCCTGCTTGCCCCGGCGGTGCCTTACGCCGGCGTGCCGCTGGATCGCATCGTCGCGGTGGTCAACGACGACGTGATCATGCAAAGCGAGCTGCAGGAGAAGCTCCGCACCGTCATCAACCAGCTCGAACAACAGGGCACGGTGCTGCCGCCCATGGCGGCGCTGAAAAAGCAGGTCCTTGATCGCCTCATCCTGAACAAGCTGCAACTGCAACTGGCCTCCATCACCGGGATCCGGGTTGACGACGAAACCCTGAACCGCACCATCAGCAACATCGCGGCCGAAAACAACCTCAGCCTGAACCAGTTCAGGGAAATACTGGTGAATGACGGCTACAGCTACGAGCGGTTCCGCGAGGACATCCGCGACGAGATCATCATCACCCGCCTGCGCCAGCGGCAGATCGACAACCGGATAACGGTCACCGACCGGGAAATCGAGAATTTCCTGGCCACGGAGAAACACCAGGGCTACACCGAGACCGAGTACCGGCTTTCCCACATCCTCATTTCCACCGCGGAGACCGCCACCCCGGAGGAAATCGAACAGGCCCGGCTGGTCGGCGAAAAAGTCCTCGAGGATCTCGCGGCGGGGGCGGATTTCGCCCAGCTCGCCGCCACCGTGTCCGACGGGCAGCAGGCGATGAAGGGAGGGGATCTCGGCTGGAAAAAGGCGGACGAAATCCCGACCCTGTTTGCCGACTACGTCAGGGATATGAAAGAAGGCGATGTCAGTGAACTCATCCAGAGCTCCAGCGGCTTTCACATCATCAAGCTGGCGGATTTCCGCAGCAGCGAAAAGCACATCGTCACGCAGACCCACGCCAGGCACATCCTGATCCGCCCCAATGAACTCCTGACGGCGGACAATGTCAGGACCCGCCTCGATCAGTTGAGGCAGCGCATCAAGGGCGGCGAAGATTTTGCCGAACTGGCCAGGGCGCACTCCGAGGATACCGTCAGCGCGGCGGTGGGCGGTGATCTCGGCTGGGTCAGCCCGGGAAACCTCGTGCCCGACTTCGAATCGCGCATGAATGACCTTGGCCCCGGCGAGGTGAGCGAACCTTTTGAGACCCAGTTCGGCTGGCATATCGTCCAGGTCCTGGAGCGGCGCGATTTCGACAATTCGGAAGAAATGAAGCATGCCCGCGCCCGGGAGATCATCCGCGCAAGAAAGATCGAAGAGGCGCAGCAGAACTGGTTGCGGGATCTGCGCGACGAGGCGTACGTCGAATACCGCATAGATGAGTGATGACATCCCCTGCCCGCGTCTTGCGGTAACCCCGGGCGAACCTGCCGGCATCGGCCCGGACATCCTCGTCCAGGCCATTCAGCACCCGCTGCCCGCCGAGATCATCGCCATCGCCGAACCGGATCTTCTGACCGAACGCGCCAGGCTGCTGAACCTGCCCATCTCACTGGATCATTTCGACCCCGCCCGGCCGCCGGCCATCCGCCGGCCGGGGTATCTGCAGGTCCTGCCGGTGCGGCACCGCATTGCCGGGCGGCCCGGCCATCCCGAACCGGAAGATGCCGGGTATATCCTCGAAACACTGAGTACGGCCTGTGCCGGGTGCCTGGACGGCCTCTTTGCCGCGCTGGTGACCGCGCCGGTGCACAAGGCCAGTCTCAACCGCGCCGGTCACCCCTTCAGCGGACATACCGAATACCTGGCGGAAGTATGCGGCTCGGGACAGCCGGTGATGATGCTGGCGAATAACGATTTACGCATCGCCCTCGTGACGACGCACCTGCCGCTGGCCGAGGTCAGCCGGTCGATCACCGCCGGAAGGCTTGAAACCGTGCTGACCGTGGTGTGGCATGAGCTGCGCATACGCTTCAGGATCGCGGCCCCCCGCCTGCAGGTCTGCGGGCTGAATCCCCATGCCGGGGAAGAGGGTTATCTCGGGCGGGAAGAGGTGCAGACCATCATCCCCGTGCTGGAAAAATTGCGCCGGCAAGGCATGCCCCTGACCGGGCCGGTGCCGGCCGACACCGCGTTCACGCCCGACCGTCTCGCCCATACTGACGCTACGATCTGCATGTACCACGATCAGGGCCTGCCGGTGCTCAAGGCCCGCGGCTTCGGTGATACTGTCAACATCACGCTCGGGCTGCCCATCCTCCGCACTTCAGTCGATCACGGCACAGCCCTGTCCCTGGCCGGCACCGGACGATCGCGCTGTTCCAGCCTGCTGGCCGCCATCCGCTGCGCCGTCGATCTCGCCGCGCCCGCCACCGGGAAGGAGCAGCCGCCCCGCACCGCGCAGCGTGTTTTGTGAATGGCGCGACACCGCACGCGCAGGCGCCTGGGCCAACACTTTCTCCATGATCAGGGCGTCATCGACCGGATCATTGCGGCGGCGGCCCCCGAGCCGGGCCAGTCGTTTATCGAGATCGGTCCCGGCAAAGGCGCACTGACGCTGCCCCTGCTGCAGCGCCTCGGACGCCTGCAGGTTGTGGAGCTGGATCCCGCGCTGGCCGGGATCGTGACCGAGCGGTGTAGGGGGTACGGCGAGCTGCTCGTGCATTGCACCGACGCGCTGACCTTCGATTTCAGCAGGGTGTCCGATTCCCGCCTGAGGGTGATCGGCAACCTGCCCTACCGTATTTCCACGCCGCTGATCTTTCACCTGCTGGATTATCATCACTGCGTTCGCGACATGCTGTTCATGCTGCAGAAGGAGGTCGTGGAGCGGCTCACGGCGCGCCCGGGCAGCAGGACGTATGGCCGGCTGTCGGTAATGGTGCAGGCACGGTGCCAGGTGGAGAAGCTGTTTACCGTAGCCGCCGGCGCCTTTTCACCGCCGCCCCGGGTCGAATCCGCCGTCGTCAGGCTGGTACCCGGCGCCGTTCCCGAAGCGGGCATCAAAGACGTGGCCATGTTCAGCCGGGTCGTCAGGCTGGCCTTCAACCAGCGCCGCAAAACGCTGCGCAATGCCCTGCGCGGGCTGCTCACCGAACAACAGATCAGAAACGTCGGTATCGAACCGCGGGTGCGCCCCGAACAGCTTACGGTCAGCGACTTCGCTGCGCTGGCAAATGCCTGCTACCCCGGCGGCCAGGCGTAGCCCCGTCACGGACAGCCCTGGTTTATACTCGCTCCAGGGGTGCAATCCGCAATCCGCGAGGACAATGAACAACAATAACCGGCTGTCCCGCCTGCTCACCGGCGTCTCATCCCGGCTGGAACGTTTCGGTGAATTGACCGGGAGGGCGATCGCCTGGCTGGTGCTTGCCCTCGTGCTGCTGGTCGGTTTCGATGTCGCCATGCGTTACTTCTTCAGGAGCGGCTCCATCGCCCTGCAGGAGTTCGAGTGGCACCTGTTTTCCGTGATCTTTCTCTTCGGCGCCGCCTATACCCTCAAACACGATGATCACGTGCGCCTGGACCTGGTGTACCGGTGGAGGCGCCTCAACGATTATCGCCGGGCCTGGATCAATGTGATCGGCGGCATTCTGTTTCTGGTGCCGTTCTGCCTGCTGATTATCATCAGCTCCTGGCCGTTCGTCTCCCAGTCGTTTCTGCACGCCGAGGGATCGCCTGACCCCGGCGGCCTGCCCTACCGGTGGCTTCTGAAATCCGCGATACCGCTCGGCTTCGCGCTGCTTCTTTTGCAGGGGATCGCGGATATCGCGAAAAATCTCGCCAGGATCCTGGGCGCGCGCCGATGACCGCCTGGATCATTCTCATGTTCGCCGTGCTCGTGGTCCTCCTCATGCTCGGCTACCCGGTGGCGTTTACCCTGGGATCGGTGGCACTGCTCTTCGGCAGCGTCTTTCTGGGGCCGGGATTTTTCGACCTGCTGCCGCTGCGCATCTGGGGGGTGATGACGAACTTTTCGCTCCTCGCCGTGCCGCTGTTCATTTTCATGGGCATCATCCTCGATAAATCCGGGCTGGCGGAGGAACTGCTCGAGACAATGGGATTGCTCTTCGGCCGGCTGCGCGGGGGCCTCGCCCTGTCCGTGGTCATCGTCGGCGCACTGCTGGCGGCCACCACGGGCGTAGTGGGCGCGACGGTCGTAACCATGGGCATCATCGCCCTGCCCACCATGCTGAAACATGCCTACGCGCCACAGCTCGCCAGCGGCACCATCGCCGCGGCCGGCACGCTGGGCCAGATCATCCCGCCCAGCATCATCCTGATCCTGCTCGGCGACGTGATGGGGGTGCCGGTCGGCCGGCTGTTTATCGGCGCACTCATTCCCGGGCTGATACTGGTGATCCTGTTCTGCTTCTACATCATTGCCATAGCCTGGCATAAACCGGCCGCGGCACCCGCCCTGAAACGGGATACCACGGACAGCCTCGCCTTCAAGGTCGCGTTTTCCCTGCTGCCGCCGCTGGTGCTCATGCTCGCCGTCCTGGGCTCCATTTTCTTCGGCGTGGCCTCTCCCACCGAATCGGCCGCGGTGGGCGCCCTCGGGGCCATGCTGCTCGCGGCCCTGCATAACCGGCTGGGGTTGGACAATCTCAGGGAGGCCATGCGCCTGACGACCCGCCTGACGAGCATGGTGTTTCTGATCCTGATCGGCGCCACCGCGTTCGGCCTGGTGTTCCGCGGCATGGGCGGTGACAGGCTGGTGCTGGACGCCATGTCCCAGCTTCCCGGCGGCGTCGCGGTGTTTCTCATCATCAGCATGGCGCTGATTTTTTTACTGGGTTTCTTTCTCGATTTTCTCCAGATCTGTTTTATCGTCGTGCCCATACTTTCGCCCATCGCCCTGCTGCTGGAGATAGACCTGCTCTGGTTTGCCGTGCTGATCGCGATCAACCTGCAGACCTCGTTCCTGACACCGCCCTTCGGGTTTTCGCTGTTCTACCTGAAGGCGGTGGCCCCGCCGGAAGTGGGAATACACCATATCTACCGGGGCATCGTTCCCTTCGTGAGCCTGCAGGTTTTGACCATTATCCTGCTCGCGATTTTTCCCCAGGCCGTCCTGTGGCTTCCGAATTTGATGGATGAACTGCAGGGACTTTGAAAACGTGAATGGTGAATAGTGATTGGTAAAAAATTAAGTGCGAGGACTGAGGACTGAGGACCGAGTGCTGAGGACTGAGGACCGAGTGCTGAGTAAAAAGATACAAGTTATAAGTTACGAGTCATCTTTCACAAATTAGCGGCTGGAGGCGCGTAACTGGTGACTCGTATCACGTATCTCATTGCTCATTACTCATTGCTCATTACACAGTCCTGAGTTCTTAGCATTTTTATGACCGGCGCGGTA
>CAZXGW010000033.1:0-12202 GCA_964640355.1 uncultured Enterobacteriaceae bacterium | reverse complement strand
TATTTCCAGGCCTCGAGAAATTCCTGCAGATGGGGTTTGTCTTCAGCGGCCAGCATGTCCCGCAGCCTTTGACATTCAGCCGCGTAGCCTTTTTCCGTCTGCCTGCCGCGCATGAGTTCGAAGCGAAGAAACACCAGATAGGTATTCAATACATCCGCCTCGCAGTAATTGCGGATAGCACCGATTTCCCCCCTCAAATAGAGGTCCCACACCATCTCGCCGCTCATGTCCCCCTTGCCCGGCAAACCCAGCATGACGGCGATTTCCGAGAGGGGGGCCGTGGCCCGGTTTTCATAGCCGGCCAGGACATCCATCAAATCCGTATGGCGTTCATGAAAACGGTTGAGGTAATTGTTCCAGCGAAAACCCTGTTCGCCGTCGCCGGTCTCCCAGTAACGCGGGGCACTGATGCCGTGCAACAGGGCGCGGTAGTGCAATACCGGCAGGTCGAAGCCCCGCCCGTTCCAGGATACAAGCAGCGGCGTATATTTCTCGATGCCGTCAAAAAACCGCTGCACGAGTTCCTTTTCCCCTGAATCCTCGTCACCCAGCGACCAGACGCCGAGTTTCCCCGGGGTATTCAGAAGCACGGAGATGGCGATGACCCGGTGCAGGTGGTGGCGCAGGAATTCGCTGCCGCCGGCGGTCTCCTGCCGGCGCCGGCTGAAAAGCACTTCCCCGACCTCGCCGTCACTCAGGCCTTCCAGCCGATAGAGACGCCGGGCCGAGGCAATGTCCGGGATGGTCTCGATATCAAAAACGAGGATATTCATACGCCGTCCAGGCCACCGGCAATCCGGCCGGAGGCCATTGCGCCGGACCGGGATTTCCTGAAGCTATTTATCGCCAGCCGCAGCAGGGTTTCGGGGTGTAAACACGTCCGTCGACAGGTAGCGATCGCCGCGGTCGCAGATGATGGTGACAATGACCGCGTTTTCGACTTCAGCGGAAAGTTTCAGGGCGGCGAAGATGGCGCCCCCTGATGATACGCCGGCGAATATGCCCTCTTCGTCCGCCAGCCGGCGGGTCATGTCCTCGGCCTCGGCCGGGGTGATATCGATGATCCGGTCAACCCGCCTGCGATCGAAGATCTTCGGCAGATATTCCGGCGGCCAGCGCCGGATACCGGGGATGCTTTCGTCGCCGGCAGGCTGCACCCCGATGATCTGGACCGCCGGGTTCTTTTCCTTCAGGTATCGCGACACCCCCATGATGGTGCCGGTCGTCCCCATGGCGCTGACGAAATGCGTCACCTGGCCGCCGGTATCGCGCCAGATTTCGGGGCCCGTGCCTTCATAATGCGAGCGGGGATTATCGGGGTTGGCAAACTGGTCCAGCACCCTCCCCTCGCCCTCGCGCTGCATCTGTTCGGCGAGATCGCGGGCGCCTTCCATGCCGGCCTCGCGGCTCACCAGGATAATCTCGGCGCCAAAGGCTAGCATGGCCGCGCGCCGCTCGAGGCTCATGTGGTCCGGCATGATCAGCACCATGCGGTAGCCGCGGATGGCGGCCACCATGGCGAGGGCAATACCCGTATTGCCGCTGGTGGCCTCGATCAGGGTATCGCCCGGCCGGATTTCGCCCCGGTCCTCCGCGTGTTTGATCATGCTCAGCGCCGGCCGGTCCTTGACCGAGCCCGCCGGGTTGTCCCCCTCGAGCTTCGCCAGCAGTAGGTTGCTGGTCTTGCCCGTCAGGCGCTGCAGCCTGACCAGGGGCGTATTGCCAACACAGGCCTCGATGGTGGGGATGCCGGCCAGGTCCGGTACGGTTTTTTTCTGCAATATCGGGGAGCTCATTTGATTGGGATTGTGGTAACTCTTAATGACCTGTCAGGCCAGGGGGCGAGCCAGTATTATGGCATCTTCCCGGCCTGTCGGGGCAGGGTAATAATTCCTGCGCATCCCCACCTCGTCAAAGCCGGCGCGGTGGTAAAGCTTCAGTGCCGGGCGGTTGGAGGGCCGGACCTCGAGATAGGCCGTCTCCGCGCTGTGCTGGTGCGCCAGGTCGAGCATGTGCTCGAGCAGGCGCGTCCCATAACCCCGGTTCTGGAATTCCGGCCTGACGCACAAGTTCAGGATATGGCATTCCCCGCCTCCGACGGCCATAACGGCATAGGCGATGATCATGTCGCCCGCTTCCTGCACCCAGCAGCAGTACCCCACCCGCAGGCAATCCTGGAAAACGACCTCGGACCACGGGTGCGTGTAGGCCGATTGTTCAATACCCAAGACCTCGGCGAGATCCGTCTCCGTCATCGGGCGGAATTCCCGCAAAGGCATTTTCAGGACGGCGCTCATTCCGACTCACGGTAAACCCGCAAGGCAAACTGCAGGTCCTGCCAGGACTTGCGTTTCTCCTTCGGGGACCGCAGGAGATAGGCGGGATGATACGTGACGATCACCGGCACCCGGGGGTCCGGGTATTCATAACGCCTGCCCCGCATTTTGCCTATCGGGGTATCGATCTTTAACAAATTCTGGGCCGCGACGCGCCCGAGGGCAAGGATGATCTTCGGGTTGATCATCCTGATCTGCCGGCGCAGATACGGTTCGCAGCAGGCGACCTCCTCGGGTCTCGGATCACGGTTGTCGGGGGGACGGCACTTCAGAATATTGGCGATGTACACCTCGTCACGCCGCAGGCCGATTGCCTGCAGCATGGAATTCAGCAGGCGGCCGGCGCGGCCGACGAACGGCTCCCCCTGTCGATCTTCCTCGGCGCCGGGCGCCTCGCCGATGATCAGCCATTTCGCGGCGGTATCGCCCACGCCAAAGACCGTCTGGGTGCGGCCTTTGTGCAGCGCACAGCGCTTACAGGCGGCCACCTCCCCGCGCAGGGCTTCCCAGAGCGCCGGATCGACAGCAGGAGGATAGGTAATAACCACCGGCACCGGGTTTTCCGGTTTGACCGCCAAGACCCGGCTCTCGCCATACCTCGCGATAAACACGTCGATGCCCATGGCCTCGAGGTAACGGCGTTGCGCCGTGTTCAGGGTCATACCGGGGATGCCGCCTGGGGATGAGTCCTCTCGACCGGTGACAGCAACTTGTTCAGGGCGTTGATATAGGCCTTGGCGGAAGCGATGACGATATCGGTGTCTGCGCCCTGGCCGTTGACGATACGCCCGCCCTTGTCGATGCGGACCGAGACCTCACCCTGGGAGTCCGTGCCGGTGGTGATGTTGTTGACGGAGTAAAGCTGCAGGTCGGAGCCGCTGTTCACCATCGCCTCGATCGCCCTGAACGTGGCATCCACCGGGCCGCTGCCCTGCGCGTTGCTGTGCTTCTCCTCGCCGTCAATCAGCAGGGTGACGCGGGCGTCCGGAATTTCCCCCGTTTCACTGGTGACCTTCATCGCCACGAGCTTGATCCGCTCCTGGGTGGTCTCGTGGATGGTATCCGTCACCAGCGCCTGGATATCCTCATCGTAAATCTCGTGCTTCTTGTCGGCGAGCTCCTTGAAGCGGTTGAAGGCGGCATTCAGATCTTCTTCGCGATCAAACGCGAAACCGAGTTCCTGCAGCCGCGAGCGGAAGGCATTGCGACCGGAATGCTTGCCGAGGACCATGCGGTTGGTGTGCCAGCCCACGTCCTGGGCGCGCATGATTTCATAGGTCTCGCGGCTCTTCAGCACCCCGTCCTGGTGGATGCCCGATTCATGGGCGAAGGCGTTGAGGCCGACGATTGCCTTGTTGGGCTGCACGGGGAAGCCCGTGATATTGGAGACCAGTCTCGAACAGTGCACGATCTGGGTGGTATCCAGCCCCGTATCACAGGGAAAGACATCCTGGCGCGTGCGCACGGTCATGACGATCTCTTCCAGCGCGGCGTTGCCGGCCCGTTCCCCCAGCCCGTTGATGGTGCATTCCACCTGGCGCGCACCGTTGAGCACGGCGGATAGGGAATTGGCGACGGCCAGGCCAAGATCGTTATGACAATGCACCGAGAACACCGCCTTGTCGGAGTTGGGAATGCGCTCGATTAACTGGCGGATCAAGTCCCCGAACTGATGCGGCAGGTTATAGCCCACGGTATCCGGGATATTGACGGTGTAGGCCCCGGCATCGATTACCGCTTCGAGCACCCGGCACAGAAAATCGATCTCGGACCGACCGGCGTCCTCGGGCGAAAATTCGACATTGTCCGTGTACTGCCTGGCACGCCTGACGGAATGAACCGCCTGTTCGAGCACCTGCTCCGGCGTCATATGCAGTTTATGCTGCATGTGGATCGGCGAGGTGGCGATGAAGGTATGAATACGGGCGGAAGCGGCAGGTTTCAGGGCCTCCGCGGCGGTGTCTATGTCCTTGTCCACCGCCCGGGCGAGGCCGCAGACCACGCTGTCCCTGACCGAGCCGGCAACGAGCTGTACAGCCCTGAAATCATCCGGGCTGGCCACCGGAAAACCCGCTTCTATGACGTCCACCCGCATGCGCTCCAGGGCCTTGGCTATCCGGAGTTTTTCATCCTTGGTCATGGAAGCGCCAGGGCTCTGCTCCCCGTCCCGGAGCGTCGTATCAAAAATCACCAGTTTTTCTTTCATGATCATGCACCTTTCATAAACTCATACTACCTTCGGCAGTATGTCCAAAACAACAGGAATAACGCCGCGCCTGCGGCGAACATGTGTAGATTGATATGTAGGAAAAATGGTCTGCCCGATCAGGGCAGCAGCAGCAGCGCCAGCCCGATCGGTCCGGCCTGGTCGACGGGAAGAAGAAAGCCGTGTTTGGTAGTGGTATTCACAAGGTGAACTATAACGGCATCGCCGGATTTTTCAAGCACAACGTCCGCCCGGAACAAGGCGTCATTCCCCCGCCGATTCCGGCAGTTTTCTTGCCGCGCGGTGCTTCCGGATCAGGATCAGCGTCACGGCCGGCCCGGAAACGGCGTAAACAACCGAGATAAAGAACAACACGAGCGGCGGCTTGGTCGCGACAAAGACGTAGACCAGCACCACGACCAGTACTGCGACAAAGGGCACCCGGCCCTTGAGATCAATCTGTTTGAAACTGTGATAGCGGATATTGCTCACCATGAGAATCCCGGCGCATAAGGTAAGGGGAAAAGCGATGTAAATCATGCTATTGCCGTCCAGCAGTGCCTCGCTTTCCGCAAACCAGATCATTCCGGCTATGAGCGCAGCGGCGGCCGGGCTCGGCAGCCCCTGGAAAAACCGCCGATCGTCGCTGGCGGCCTGGGTGTTGAAACGCGCAAGACGCAGGGCGGCGGCGGCGGCAAAAATGAACGAGGCAAGCCAGCCGAGCTTGCCCAGGTTCGAGAGCGACCACTGGTAAACCACCAGGGACGGTGCCAGGCCGAAGGAAACCATGTCGGAAAGACTGTCGTATTGTATGCCGAAGGCGCTCTGGGTATTCGTCATGCGGGCGATGCGCCCGTCCATGCCGTCCAGGATCATGGCGACAAAGATCGCGATGGCCGCCGATTCGAAGCGTGCGTTCATCGCCGCCACGATGGAATAAAAGCCGGCAAACAGCGCTGCCGTGGTAAACAGGTTGGGCAGAAGATAGATGCCCCGGCGACGGACAGCCATGACCAGAACCTCTCACCCCGTTATGACTTCAGGAAGCCGGGCATCCCGCCCGGCGCAAACAGCCGCTGACAACTATATCAGAAGCCGCTGAACATGGCGGACAGGCAGGGCTATGCGTGCCCGTTCACTGCGCGGTAAGTGATAACTCGTCACCGCCCGCCTGGCCGGTGTCCTTTATCACGGTGGCGGACGCGGCGTGAACCAGCTGGGCGAGAATGCCTGAACCCGAGGCGACATGATCTCCCGGCTTGACCAGGATCTTGGAATTTTCAGGCACCAGGACATCCACGGTCCCGCCGAAATAAAGGTAGCCGCATCGCTGGCCGTGCCCAATCCGCTCACCCGAATGCCCGTAAAAGCGGAAACGCCATCCCGCAAGCCCTTTCAGGCGCACGGAAACCACCACGTCATCATCTTCATCGGTCTTCACCCAGAAGGCAAAACGGTGGCCGGTGCCAGCGTCGTCCTGCGCAGACCATTGATCCATGATCTTTCCCTCAATGGGGCTGCGCAGCGAGTAAATATCGAGAAACGACACGCTGATCCGGATGCCGATCGCACGCCGCGAGAGCCACGGATCGGCCGCGGCCGCGGCGGACACCACCCTGCCGTGCACGGGGCTCACCAGCGCGAGCGGTTGCGAGGGAACAGCCTGTTCCGGATCGCGCAGGAGAAACAGGGAGAAACAAAACACGATGCCGGAGATCACCGCGGCGGTGTCGCCGAGATAACGATAGGCAAGCGCCGTTGCGATCAATAAGGCCAGGAGGATCGGCCAGCCTTCCCGGGCAATCAGCGGTATGGTATTAACCGGCATTTGCGGGAAGCGCCGGCGGCTGCAGCCACAACCGCCCGGCTCTTGCGGTGACTGGAAAGTCTGCGTCCATGGCCGGTATGACCACCGGTCAATTCTTCTCCTGATCCACCAGTCTGTTCTGCATGATCCAGGGCATCATGGCGCGCAGCTTTTCGCCCACCTGTTCGATGGGGTGTTCGCGGCTGATTCGACGCATCGCCTTCATGACCGGGGCGCCGCTCTGGTTTTCCAGGATGAATTCCCTGGCGAACTGGCCGCTCTGGATCTCCGCCAGTATCGCCTTCATGGCCTTTCTGGATTCTTCCCCGATCACGCGCGGGCCGCGCGTAAAATCGCCGTACTCCGCGGTATTGGAGATCGAGTAGCGCATGTTCGCGATGCCGCCCTCGTAAATGAGGTCAACGATCAGCTTGGTCTCGTGCAGGCACTCGAAATAGGCCATCTCGGGGGAATAGCCGGCCTCAACCAGCGTCTCGAATCCTGCCTGGATGAGCGCCGTGAGCCCGCCGCATAATACTGTCTGTTCGCCGAACAGGTCAGTTTCCGTCTCCTCCCGGAACGTGGTCTCGATGATGCCGGCCCGTCCGCCGCCGTTCGCGGAAGCATAGGATAACGCCAGCTCCCTGGCCTGGCCGGAAGCGTCCTGGTGCACAGCGATCAGTGAGGGTACGCCGCCCCCCTGCAGGTAGGTGGAGCGCACCAGGTGGCCGGGGCCCTTGGGCGCGATCATGATGACATCGAGATCGCTGCGCGGTTCAATCTGGCGGAAGTGGATGTTGAAGCCGTGGGCGAAGGCCAGTGCCGCACCCTGCCGGATGTTTGGCTCCACCTCGTTGCGGTACAGCGCCGCCTGGTGTTCATCCGGCGCGAGCATCGTGACCACGTCGGCCGAGGCCACGGCCTCCGCGACTGCCCTGACCTCGAGGCCGGCCTTTTCCGCCTTGCGCACGGAGGCCGATCGCTCCCTGAGGCCGACGCACACCCTGACTCCAGAATCCTTCAGGTTGTTGGCATGGGCATGCCCCTGTGAACCGTAACCGATGATGGCGACCCGCTTGCCCTGGATCAGCGAAAGGTCCGCATCTTTGTCGTAGTAGATATTCATTTCAATTCTCTATGCCTGGGGAAAATCTTATTACCGGATTATCATGCTTCACGTTCTGCAAAATGGAAGCATGGTGGATTCAACGGGTCATTGCAACACTTGTACGCCATGTTTCCAGGCGGCCTTAAACAGGAGGGAAGGGGCACCCTGTTTCACAAACAGCTTTCGACATCGCCAAGCCGCCGGCCCGCCCCCTGGAAAACACGCCGTAATACCCCCCCTGTGGGATCAGGCGGCTTTTTTGCTCAGTAAAAAAGCCGCCTGATCCATTCTCTGGTAGATGCAATCATACCGGCGGGTCGGGCTTAAAGCCGACCGTCGCCGGCAGGGATGCCGGCGTCGAGGCAACAGGGATGACTTCACGGCGTGTCGGGGCAAGCCTGGCCCGCCGTGCCATATCCTGTGTCTTAAAGCAAAGACTGCGATCGCCGCCTCAGAAAACCTTTTCGCCGCGGGATATGCCTGACACGCCGGAGCGCACGGTTTCAAGAATGACCTTCCTGCCGAGCGTCTCGATAAAGGCGTCCAGTTTTTCACCGTCGCCGGTCATTTCAACAGTATAGGTATTTTCCGTCACGTCGATGATCCGGCCGCGGAAAATATCCGTCAGCCGCTTTATCTCCTCGCGGTTGTCCTTCCTGGCAAGGATCTTTATCAGGAGCAGCTCGCGCTCGATGTGCCGGTTGTCGTTCAGGTCGACGACCTTGATCACGTCCACCAGCTTGTTCAGCTGCTTGGTAATCTGCTCAACGATCTCGTCCGAACCCGAGGTCACCAGGGTCATACGTGAAATCGTCGGGTCCTCGGTCGGTGCGACCGTCAGCGACTCGATATTGAAGGCGCGGGCGGAAAACAGGCCGGCCACCCGCGACAGGGCGCCGGCTTCATTTTCCAGAAGCAGCGATAAGATGTGGCGCATTGCTCAGGCGAGCTCTCGTTGCGGGGAGAGATGCATTTCATGCTGCCCTTTCCCCGACGCGATCATGGGGTAAACGTTCTCGGTCTGGTCGGTTATAAAATCCATCAATACCAGCTTGTCCTTCATGGCAAGCGCATCCTTCAGTGCGCCCTCCACGTCGCCCGCCTTCTCTATCAGCATGCCGGTGTGCCCGAAGCTTTCCGCGAGCTTGACGAAATCCGGCAATGCCTCCATGTAGGAATGCGAATAGCGCCCGGCATAGAAAAACTCCTGCCACTGTCTCACCATCCCCATGTACCGGTTGTTGAGGTTGATGATCTTCACCGGCAGTCGGTACTGGAGGCAGGTGGACAGCTCCTGGATGCACATGACCAGGCTCGCTTCCCCGGTAATGCAGGCCACCACCGCATCCGGAAAGGCGAGTTTTACCCCCATGGCGGCGGGCAGCCCGAAGCCCATCGTGCCGAGGCCGCCGGAATTGATCCAGCGCCTCGGCTTGTCGAACTTGTAAAACTGCGCGGCCCACATCTGGTGCTGGCCCACATCCGAGGTAACGTAGGCGTCGCCACCGGTGAGTTCATAAAACTTCTCAATCACGAACTGGGGTTTGATGACCTCGCTCTTGCGGTCGTATTTCAGGCAATCGATGCTCTGCCATTCCCGGATCTGATCCCACCAGGATTTCAGTGAATCCGGGTCCGGTTTCCTGCCGTTTTCCCTGAGCTGGGCATTCATGTCGCGCAGGACATGCTTGACGTCGCCCACGATCGGAATATCCACGGGGACGTTCTTCGAGATCGACGAGGGATCCACGTCGATATGAATGATCTTCGCGTACGGGCAGAACTGCGCCAGGTCGCCGGTAACCCGATCGTCGAACCGGGCGCCGACGGCGATCAGCACGTCGCAGTGATGCATGGCCATGTTGGCTTCGTAGGTGCCGTGCATGCCGAGCATACCGATAAACTGCCGGTCCGTGCCCGGGTAGGCCCCCAGCCCCATCAGCGTGTTGGTGATGGGATAACCGAGGTAGCGGGTAAACTCGATCAGTTCCTCGCTGGCATTGCCCAGGATCACGCCGCCGCCGGTATAGATCATCGGCTTCTTCGCGGCACAGATCAGTTCCACGGCGCGCTTGATCTGGCCGGGATGCCCCTTGACCACCGGCTTGTAGGACCGCATCTCTACGGTTTCCGGGTAGTCATATTCGCAGCTGTCGGCGGTGACGTCTTTGGGTATGTCCACCACCACCGGCCCGGGGCGGCCCGTCGTCGCCACGTAGAACGCCTGCCTGATGATCTTCGCGAGGTCGCGCACATCCTTGACCAGGAAGTTATGCTTGACGCAGGGGCGGGTGATGCCGATGGCGTCGACTTCCTGGAAGGCGTCATTGCCGATCAGGTGCGTGGGCACCTGGCCGGTGAACACCACCAGCGGTATGGAGTCCATGTAGGCGGTGGCGATGCCCGTTACGCAGTTGGTGACCCCGGGACCCGACGTCACCAGCACGACGCCCGGCTTCCCGGTCGCCCGCGCATAACCGTCAGCCGCGTGCGTTGCACCCTGTTCGTGGCGGACGAGGATGTGTTCGATAGCGTCCTGCTTGTACAATTCGTCGTAAATATGCAAAACCGCGCCGCCGGGGTAACCAAACAGGTGTTTGACCCCTTCCTGTTTCAGGGCGCGAAAGAAAATTTCAGCACCCCGCAGGATTTCTTTTGAACTGCCCAATGCGTCTGACCGCCTGTGATTGTGGTATGAGTGTAAATCGTGTGAAATTACTGGCAATCTTCCTGGAGGTCAAGTTGTGCCTTGCACAATACCTGTAATTTCAAGGACCAGTGTGGTGCCCCGCAATTATCTTCAAATAATCATGCGGCCGGGGGACTCCCCCGGCAGCCCTGAATTTCGAAAGTGGGTTGTGCAACAGGAGTCTGAACAGATTTAACCGGCAAATTCCGCAGCGCCGGACGGATGCGCTACCATACATCGCCCGGGGCTGTCCCGGTTACCATCAAAATCAATGCAACTTTCCCATTATCTCCTCGCCACCCTGCGGGAAGCGCCGGCGGACGCCGAGGTGATCAGCCATCGCCTGATGCTGCGGGCCGGCATGATCCGGCAACTGGCGGCGGGCATCTATACCTGGTTGCCGCTCGGGCTCAGGGTATTGCGCAAGATAGAGGCCATCATCCGCGAGGAGATGGATCGCGCCGGCGCGCTGGAAGTGCTGATGCCGGCGGTACAGCCTGCCGAGCTGTGGCAGGAATCGGGCCGGCTCGACCAGTTTGGCCCGGAACTGCTCCGGTTTGCGGACCGGCACCAGCGAGAATTCTGCTTTGGCCCGACCCATGAAGAGATCATCACCGATCTCGTGCGCCGGGAGGTCCGCAGCTACCGGCAATTGCCCGCCAATTTTTATCAGATTCAGACCAAATTCCGCGACGAGATCAGGCCGCGTTTCGGCATCATGCGGGCGCGCGAGTTCCTGATGAAGGACGCCTATTCCTTTCACCTGGACGAGGAAAGCCTGCAGCAGACCTACCGGCAGATGTACGAGACCTACACCCGCATCCTGACGCGCCTGGGACTCGAGTTCCGCGCCGTGGAAGCGGATACGGGCAACATCGGCGGCAAAGTCTCGCATGAGTTCCACGTCCTTGCCGACTCCGGCGAGGATCGCATCGCCTTCACGGAAGATGGCCGCTATGCCGCCAACATCGAGATGGCGCCGGCCCCCGTACCGGCGGCCTCCCGCCCCGCCCCCGGCGAGAACATGCGCGCCGTCGACACGCCGGGCCAGCACACGATCGAAGAGGTCAGCCGGTTCCTGGGGGTGGCGGCCGGGCAATGCCTGAAAACCCTGGTCGTACGGGGCAAAAACGATCCGCTGATCGCCCTCGTGCTCCGGGGCGATCATGAGCTGAACCGCCTCAAGGCGGAACGGATCCCGCAGGTGGCCACCCCTCTGGAATTTGCCGGCAGCGAGCAGATACAGGCCAGTCTCGGCTGCCTGCCTGGCTCCCTCGGGCCCGTGGGCCTTGCGATATCCGTGGTCGCCGATCACGCCGCCCTGCAGGTGGCCGATTTCGTCTGCGGTGCGAACGAGGAAGGCCGGCATCTCCGTGGCGTCAACTGGGGGCGCGATCTGCCCGTGCCGGCGGCGGCGGACCTCCGCAACGTCCTGGCGGGAGAACCGGCGCCGGACGGCGCCGGGCCGTTACGAATCGCGCGGGGGATAGAGGTCGGTCATATCTTCCAGCTCGGCGCCAAGTACAGCGAGGCCATGAACGCGACCTGCCTCGATGAACACGGTCTGGCAAAACCCTTCATCATGGGCTGTTACGGCCTCGGGGTATCGCGGATCGTCGCCGCCGCCATCGAGCAGAACCATGACGAACGGGGGATCGTCTGGCCCGATGCGATCGCCCCATTTCAGCTGGCCCTCATCCCCGTCAACATGCACAAGTCCATGCGCCTGCGGGAGGCGGTCATGGCCTTGTACCGCGAATTGCAGGACGCCGGGATCGAGGTGCTCCTGGACGACCGCCGGGAACGGCCGGGGGTCATGTTTGCGGATGCCGATCTGATCGGGATCCCGCACCGGTTGACGTTCAGCGAGCGCGGTCTCGATGCCGGCACCATTGAATACAAGGCCCGGCGTGACGCCACCCACCGGAATGTCCGTCTGGCGGAGGCGGTTGGATTCATCCGGGAAAGGATCACGCCTTGACACAGAATCACTTTCTCACCAGGCATCGCCCGCCCCGACTGACCGGTACACCAGGATGCCGGACAGGATCCGGCC